>NZ_JAOWIG010000088.1:0-42679 GCF_030332245.1 Citrobacter sp. Cy070 | reverse complement strand
AAAATCGGTGGAGCTGCATGACAAAGTCATCGGGCATTATCTGAACATAAAACACTATCAATAAGTTGGAGTCATTACCATGACTGACATAGCGTACGATATCAAAAATCGGCAATAGCAAATTATTGCTATTTAAGCTGTCTCTTCAGATGAGGTGACATTTATTTGCTGACGGAAAGCCTGCGGCGTAACCTGGTACGTTTGACGGAATACTTTGCAAAAATAACTGGTTTGTGAAAAGCCTAAATTTCGCGCAATACTGGCGATGCTCCAGTCGCTATGACAAAGCAACTCTTTGGCACTTGCCATTCGCTGTTGATTTACCCATGCGTTAAACCCTATCCCCTGATATTTTTTGAACAATTTGCTGAAATAGTAAGGACTGAGATAAACATGAGAGGCAACATCTTCCAGACGCAGCTCGTCTGATAAATGCGCATCAATATAGCGCAGGGCTTTTTTCATTTTACTGTCATGCGGATTGGTACTGCGGTTAGCGCGTACCGGTTCTGACTGCTGCGGATTGTCTTTGATTACGACGAAATTCAGTTGTTTTTTAAGACAATTTTCTACAATGAGCTTTAGCAAATCCGCGGAAGCAATAACCCGCGAATAGTCCATTTCCGGTACATTACGAAATTCACTCACCAGTTCGGGATCGGCTTGCCAACGGTCGTCCACGTTCAGAATATCCACCAGCCCCACGTCATTGCTTAGGCGCACCTGACCACATAAGACAAACCCGACCAGATGTCCCGCAATGACCAGCGGAATGGAGAAGTCGGTAAGTCCGGCATGGCAGCGATAAATGCAGGGTTGATCGGATTTTGAAGCTTCCAGTCCCCCACAGCGATCGCTCATACGACATCGTGTACTATGCTGAGGATGCTGGCGCATCAACTGGCAAAAAGGAGTGAAATTAAAAAGCTCAGAAATTTCATCACCGTGAATATTGACAACCACAACAGCCAGACTGGTGGCCTGCGCAAAATCCTGTGCGATTTTATTAATGAGTTCTGAGTTCAGGGCACTCGCAGAAATCATGATAAAACCTCTCAGTTAATTTATTGTTATAAATAAAACACATTATTTACATCTGCTTTTCATCTCGCTATCCAGAGCAATGATAAAAGGCGTATTCGAACATAACAAAAGTCTCCCATTCTTGGGAGACTTTTTAAGCGGTTCAGGAAACCTGATCACGAAAACAGTTATTACATTTCAAAAATAAACATTTTCCGTGAAGCTAACGCTCATTTTCCTCCAGCTTACAGCTATTACACGGTAAGTTTTTGCCAATAAAGTAACGATAAATTGCTGCCCCCGCACAAGCGCCAATGATAGGTGCCACGATCGGGACAATAAAGTAAGGAATATCACGCCCCCCAGTCATCGCGACATCCCCCCAACCCGCCATCCATGCGAACAATTTTGGCCCAAAATCACGAGCCGGATTCATGGCGAATCCGGTAAGCGGTCCGGTCGATGCCCCAAGAACGGCAACCAGAATACCGATCAGTAGTGGTGCCAACGGCCCCCGGGGAATCCCATTGCCATCATCGGTGAGCGCCATGATCATCCCCATCAGAATGGAGGTAATCACAACTTCCACCAGTGCAGCCTGCCAGACGCTGAGTGCAGCGGCAGGATAAGTGCTAAATATGCTGGCAAGCTGCAAACTTTCGAGGCTACCCCGCACCATGTGGTGGGCGGTTTCATACTCGATAAACAAACTGCCATACAACAAATAGGCGAGCAGAGCGCCACCAAAGGCACCAGCCACCTGAGCAATGGAGTACGGCAACACTTTACGACCTGGAAAACAGGCAAACAACCACAGTGCGATGGTGATAGCGGGATTGAGATGTGCACCTGAGATCCCTGCTGTCAGATAAACTGCCAGAGAGATCCCCAGTCCCCATATAATGCAGATCTCCCATAACCCTAAACTGGCACCGGCTACTTTCAGGGCGCTCAGGCATCCAATGCCAAAAAACAAAAACAACCCGGTACCCAAAAACTCGGCAATGCATTGCGCTTTTAGTAAATCGTTCATTGTGACACCTTCTAAGCAGAGTTCGTGTCTTTACCAGCGGACTCCTTGCTGGCAAGTAGAATACTTCGAGGCTTACTATAAAAAGCCATGTCGGCAAATTGTTGGCAATCTGCGGGCGGTATGACTTTAAAAATCGTGTTGCGATAGCAAATTCTTGCCATCACTTTTATTAAACAAAGCCAGATGACGGGGAATTTCTCTATTATTTGTACATTTTAGAAATAATAAAATATTGCCAATAGCATAATCTTGTTTTCAGATAACCGTCACAAATTCATTTTCCCCGCATAGCAAATGATATTTTGCCTGTCACGTTCAAAAGTGTAAATATGGAATTAACATAACCAAATAATCACATCAACAAATCTAAAAATGATCAATAAAAACAACACAATAAAATAATTAACAGCAATTTTATATCACCAGTTCCTCACTATTTTTTCTCTCATACATTCAAGTCAGCCATTCTTTTTCCTCGCTTCTTTTTATAGTCATGAAAATCGGGACAACCCAGGCGAGGTCTTTATGCAACAAGAAGCGTTAGGAATGGTAGAAACCAAAGGCTTAACTGCAGCCATAGAGGCCGCAGATGCAATGGTGAAGTCAGCCAATGTAATGCTGGTCGGCTACGAAAAAATTGGTTCGGGACTGGTAACAGTCATTGTCCGCGGTGATGTCGGCGCGGTTAAAGCAGCAACAGATGCCGGTGCCGCCGCGGCCCGTAACGTGGGAGAAGTGAAAGCCGTACACGTCATTCCACGTCCTCATACCGATGTCGAAAAAATCTTACCGAAGGGAATTAGCTAATGAGCAGCAATGAGCTGGTTGAACAGATCATGGCGCAGGTGATTGCTCGCGTGGCGACGCCGGAACAGCAGGCTATCCCTGAAAATAATCCTCCAACACGAGAAACGGCTATGGCAGAGAAGAGCTGCAGTTTAACGGAATTTGTCGGTACTGCGATTGGCGACACCGTCGGTCTGGTGATCGCCAACGTAGATAGCGCCTTACTGGACGCGATGAAACTTGAAAAGCGTTATCGCTCCATTGGCATCCTTGGCGCACGTACTGGTGCGGGTCCACACATCATGGCTGCTGATGAAGCGGTGAAAGCCACAAATACTGAAGTCGTCAGCATCGAGTTGCCGCGTGATACCAAAGGCGGCGCTGGTCATGGTTCGCTAATAATTCTCGGCGGTAATGACGTTTCTGACGTGAAGCGCGGGATTGAAGTTGCGCTGAAAGAGCTGGATCGCACCTTTGGCGACGTTTATGCCAACGAAGCCGGTCACATCGAGATGCAATACACCGCACGCGCCAGCTACGCGCTGGAAAAAGCCTTTGGCGCACCGATTGGTCGTGCCTGTGGCGTCATCGTCGGCGCACCCGCATCCGTAGGTGTCCTGATGGCCGATACGGCGCTGAAATCCGCCAATGTTGAAGTGGTGGCCTACAGCTCCCCCGCCCATGGCACCAGTTTCAGCAACGAAGCCATTTTGGTCATTTCCGGTGACTCAGGGGCCGTGCGTCAGGCTGTTATCTCAGCCCGTGAAATCGGTAAAACCGTGCTGGCGACCCTCGGCTCAGAACCCAAAAACGACCGTCCGTCCTATATCTGATATCAGTGAGGCTGATTCATGAGATCGAAAAGATTTGAAGCACTGGCGAAACGCCCTGTGAATCAGGACGGCTTCGTTAAGGAGTGGATCGAAGAAGGCTTCATTGCGATGGAAAGCCCGAACGACCCTAAGCCGTCGATTAAAATCGTCAACGGGATGGTCACTGAACTGGACGGCAAATCCGCCAGTGAATTTGATCTGATTGACCACTTCATCGCGCGCTACGGCATTAACCTGGCTCGCGCTGAAGAGGTGATGGCGATGGACTCGGTTAAACTCGCCAATATGCTTTGCGACCCCAACGTCAAGCGTATGGACATTGTTCCTCTGACCACGGCAATGACGCCAGCGAAAATTGTGGAAGTGGTTTCACACATGAACGTCGTTGAGATGATGATGGCCATGCAGAAAATGCGTGCCCGCCGTACCCCATCTCAACAAGCGCACGTGACTAACGTCAAAGATAACCCGGTACAGATTGCCGCCGATGCTGCAGAGGGTGCCTGGCGTGGCTTTGATGAGCAGGAAACGACCGTTGCTGTTGCACGTTACGCGCCGTTTAACGCGATTGCACTGCTGGTAGGTTCGCAGGTTGGACGCCCAGGTGTGTTAACTCAGTGTTCTCTGGAAGAAGCCACCGAGCTGAAACTCGGTATGTTAGGTCATACCTGTTATGCGGAAACGATCTCCGTCTACGGTACTGAACCCGTCTTTACCGACGGCGACGATACGCCATGGTCAAAAGGTTTTCTGGCCTCTTCTTACGCTTCACGCGGCCTGAAAATGCGCTTCACGTCTGGCTCCGGTTCAGAAGTTCAGATGGGCTACGCCGAAGGCAAATCGATGCTTTATCTGGAAGCGCGCTGCATTTACATCACCAAGGCAGCTGGCGTTCAGGGTTTGCAAAACGGTTCAGTAAGTTGCATTGGCGTACCTTCAGCCGTGCCATCGGGTATTCGCGCGGTGCTGGCAGAAAACCTGATCTGCTCGTCACTGGATCTGGAGTGTGCCTCCAGTAATGACCAGACCTTTACCCACTCCGATATGCGTCGTACTGCTCGTCTGCTGATGCAATTCTTGCCGGGTACAGATTTCATTTCATCTGGTTATTCCGCTGTTCCGAACTACGACAACATGTTCGCCGGTTCCAACGAGGATGCCGAAGATTTTGACGATTACAACGTCATCCAGCGCGATCTGAAAGTCGACGGTGGTCTGCGTCCGGTGCGAGAAGAAGACGTTATCGCCATTCGCAATAAAGCAGCTCGCGCACTGCAGGCCGTATTCGCCGGGATGGGATTACCGCCAATCACCGACGAAGAAGTCGAGGCCGCGACCTACGCCCACGGTTCAAAAGATATGCCAGAGCGTAACATCGTTGAAGACATCAAATTTGCGCAAGAGATCATCAATAAAAACCGTAACGGTCTGGAAGTGGTGAAAGCTCTTGCTCAGGGCGGGTTTACCGATGTCGCTCAGGACATGCTCAACATCCAGAAAGCCAAGTTAACCGGGGATTATCTGCATACCTCCGCCATTATCGTTGGCGACGGACAGGTGCTGTCCGCAGTAAATGACGTCAATGACTATGCCGGTCCGGCAACAGGTTATCGCCTGCAAGGCGAACGCTGGGAAGAGATCAAAAACATCCCTGGCGCACTTGATCCCAACGAACTTGGCTAAGGGGTGAAAAATGGAAATCAATGAAAAGCTGCTGCGCCGGATAATTGAAGACGTACTGTCTGAAATGCAAACCAGCGACAAACCTGTCTCATTCCGCTCAACGACAGCGGCTAGCGCACCAAAGGCTGCAGCGGTACAAGGCGACAGTTTTCTGACTGAGATTGGCGAAGCCAAACAGGGCCAGCAGCAGGATGAAGTGATTATTGCCGTAGGGCCAGCGTTTGGTCTGTCGCAAACCGTCAATATCGTCGGTATACCACACAAAAATATCTTACGCGAAGTGATTGCCGGTATTGAAGAAGAAGGCATTAAAGCGCGCGTTATCCGCTGCTTTAAATCCTCTGATGTGGCGTTTGTTGCCGTGGAAGGTAACCGCCTGAGTGGCTCCGGGATCTCTATCGGCATCCAGTCAAAAGGCACCACGGTTATTCATCAGCAGGGATTACCGCCGCTTTCTAACCTGGAGCTGTTCCCTCAGGCACCGCTTCTGACGCTGGAAACCTACCGTCAGATCGGTAAAAACGCCGCGCGTTATGCCAAGCGTGAATCTCCGCAACCGGTCCCTACGCTGAATGACCAGATGGCTCGTCCTAAGTACCAGGCGAAATCAGCCATTCTGCACATTAAAGAGACCAAATACGTCGTGACGGGCAAAAACCCGCAGGAACTGCGCGTGGCGCTTTGATAAAGGATAACTCCATGAATACCGACGCAATTGAATCGATGGTTCGGGATGTGCTGAGCCGGATGAACAGCCTGCAGGGAGAGTCCGCAACTCCGACCACGGCGAGTTCATCAGCTCATACCGCGAAAGTCTCGGACTACCCTCTCGCGAATAAACATCCTGAGTGGGTAAAAACCGCAACCAACAAAACCCTGGATGACTTCACGCTCGAAAATGTTCTGAGCAACAAAGTGACGGCGCAAGACATGCGCATCACCCCTGAAACGCTGCGCCTCCAGGCGGAAATCGCCAAGGATGCCGGACGTGACAGGCTGGCGATGAACTTCGAGCGCGCCGCTGAGCTAACCGCCGTACCTGACGACCGTATTCTTGAGATCTACAACGCGCTGCGCCCGTACCGCTCAACGAAAGACGAGCTGATGGCCATCGCCGACGATCTCGAAAATCGTTATCAGGCAAAGATCTGCGCAGCTTTCGTTCGTGAAGCGGCAGCGCTGTACGTTGAGCGTAAAAAACTCAAAGGCGACGACTAACTCAGGGACAGGATCATGCGATATATAGCTGGCATTGACATAGGCAACTCATCCACGGAAGTCGCTCTGGCTACCCTGGATGAGTCTGGCGCACTGAGCATCACCAGCAGTGCGCTGGCGGAAACCACCGGGATTAAGGGCACATTGCGTAATGTGTTTGGCATTCAGGAGGCGCTTACGCTGGCGGCTAAAAACGCCGGAATCAATGTCAGCGATATTGCGCTCATCCGTATTAACGAAGCCACTCCGGTCATTGGCGACGTGGCGATGGAAACGATCACCGAAACCATCATCACTGAGTCCACTATGATCGGTCATAACCCTAAAACGCCAGGCGGCGTCGGGTTAGGCGTCGGCATCACGATTACGCCGGAAGACCTGCTCAGTCGTCCGGCGGATACGCCCTATATTCTGGTAGTGTCATCAGCATTTGATTTCGCCGATGTCGCCACGATGATAAATGCCTCCGTCCGCGCCGGGTACCAGTTAACTGGCGTTATTTTGCAGCAGGACGATGGCGTGTTGGTCAGCAATCGTCTGACTCATCCCCTGCCCATCGTCGATGAAGTGCTTCATATCGACCGCATCCCGTTGGGTATGCTGGCCGCTATTGAGGTCGCTGTTCCAGGCAAGGTTATCGAAACCCTTTCCAACCCGTACGGAATCGCGACTGTCTTTAGCCTTAGCGCAGAGGAGACCAAGAACATTGTCCCCATGGCCCGCGCACTGATTGGCAACCGTTCTGCGGTAGTGGTGAAAACGCCGTCAGGTGATGTGAAAGCTCGTGCAATACCTGCCGGAAACCTGGAACTGCAATCGCAAGGACGAACCGTACGCGTCGACGTCGCGGCAGGTGCCGACGCGATTATGAAAGCGGTTGGCGAATGCCCGAAACTGGATAACGTCACCGGAGAGGCGGGAACCAATATTGGTGGCATGCTGGAGCACGTACGCCAGACAATGGCTGAATTAACCAACAAACCCAGTCATGAAATCTTTATTCAGGATCTGTTGGCAGTTGATACTTCAGTCCCAGTCAGCGTGACCGGGGGACTTGCCGGCGAGTTTTCGTTGGAACAGGCCGTTGGTATTGCTTCTATGGTGAAATCAGATCGCCTGCAAATGGCGATGATTGCCCAGGAAATAACGCAAAAACTCAACATTGATGTGCAGGTTGGTGGTGCTGAAGCCGAAGCCGCTATTCTGGGTGCCTTAACCACACCGGGTACTACACGTCCACTGGCTATTCTGGATCTTGGGGCCGGATCTACTGACGCCTCTATCATCAACCCGAAAGGCGAAATTATTGCCACGCATCTGGCAGGGGCCGGCGATATGGTCACAATGATCATTGCCCGAGAACTGGGGCTGGATGATCGTTATCTCGCTGAAGAAATTAAAAAATACCCGCTGGCGAAAGTTGAAAGCTTGTTCCATCTTCGCCACGAAGACGGCAGCGTCCAGTTCTTCCCCACCCCGCTCCCGCCAACGGTGTTTGCCCGCGTGTGCGTGGTGAAACCCGATGAACTGGTGCCACTGCCCGGCGAACTGGCGCTGGAGAAAGTTCGCGCCATTCGCCGCAGCGCCAAGGAGCGCGTTTTCGTCACCAACGCGCTCAGAGCGCTGCGTCAGGTAAGTCCGACCGGGAATATTCGGGACATTCCTTTTGTCGTGCTGGTTGGCGGTTCCTCGCTGGACTTCGAAGTTCCGCAACTGGTCACCGATGCACTGGCTCATTATCGCCTCGTTGCCGGGCGCGGCAACATTCGTGGCACCGAAGGTCCGCGCAATGCGGTTGCCACAGGGTTGATTCTCTCCTGGTACAAGGCATTCGCTCATGGAAAGTAATCTCACCACGCCAGCCATTGTTATCTTCACTACTACCGGCTGCGCTGAAGTCTGGAATGACGTGCTGCTGGGTATTGAGGAAGAAGGGATCCCCTTTGTGATTCAGGAGAGCCATTCAACTGACGTTATCCACAATGCATGGCTGGCTGCCTGCCAATCACCATTGCTGGTTGGCATTGGCTGCAGTCATGAAAAACTGGTCGTGCACTACAAAAACTTACCTACATCAGCGCCACTTTTTACGCTGACGTATCAACAAAATAGCCATGATCGCCGCAGCATTGGCAATAACGCTGCGCGGCTGGTTAAAGGCATTCCGTTCCGCGAATGCCACTCATAATCCACAGGAGAAAAGCAGTATGAATAACGCACTGGGACTGGTTGAAACAAAAGGGCTTGTCGGCGCTATTGAAGCCGCTGATGCCATGGTGAAATCCGCAAACGTGCAGTTGGTTGGTTACGAAAAAATTGGTTCAGGCCTGATCACCGTGATGGTCCGCGGGGATGTCGGCGCCGTAAAAGCAGCGGTAGATGCAGGAAGCGCAGCAGCAAGCGCCGTTGGCGAGGTGAAATCCTGCCACGTTATCCCGCGTCCGCATAGCGACGTTGAAGCCATTTTACCTAAATCTGCATAAGTCGTTGCAAACAAGGAGCACAGCGTGAAGCAATCACTGGGATTACTTGAAGTTAGTGGTCTGGCATTAGCCATCAGTTGCGCGGACGTCATGGCGAAAGCCGCCTCCATCACGCTGGTGGGCCTCGAAAAAACCAACGGCTCAGGCTGGACGGTGATCAAGATAATCGGGGATGTGGCCTCCGTTCAGGCGGCTATATCCACCGGTGCTAATTTAGCAGAATTGCGAAATGGACTGGTCGCGCACAGGGTCATTTCCAGGCCCGGAGAAGGCATTCTTTCCCACAGTGTGCCCGTGCAGCCAGAGCCAGCACCAGCGCCAGAACCGATACCTTATCTATCGCAAGAGCAAGAAGAGATGGCTACAGAAATTGCATTACCTGAAGCCGCGCAACAGGCAGAGTTGATTAGCTGCAATCTGTGTCTTGACCCTGCCTGTCCCCGTCAAAAGGGCGAGCCGCGCACTCTTTGTCTGCACTCTGGTAAACGAGGTGAAGCGTAATGGATAAACAGCAACTGGAAACAACGGTCAGTAAAATACTGGATGAAATGCGTGAACGCCCTATCCCTCTCGGGATTTCGAATCGCCACATCCACCTTTGCGCCGAGGACTACACTCGCCTGTTTCCTAATCAGCCGATTAGCGAGAAAAAGGGTCTGTTGCAGCCCGGACAATATGCCGCAGATCAGACCGTCACGCTGGTCGGACCGAAAGGTCAGTTAAAGAATGTGCGTCTGCTTGGTCCACTGCGTAGTACTAGCCAGGTGGAGATATCTCGTACCGACGCCCGCACATTAGGTATCGCTGCGCCGCTGCGCATGTCCGGCAATATTCAGGGTACGCCTGGCATTCGTCTTATCAGCCCCTTTGCTGAACTGGAGTTACCCTCCGGGGTTATTGTTGCCCAGCGACATATCCATATGTCGCCGCTGGATGCGCTGATACTGCGTGTCTCTCATGGAGATAAAGTCTCCGTGGCAATCAATGGCGATGAACGCCGACTGATTTTCGATAACGTCGCCGTACGTGTTTCGCCGGATATGCGCCTTGAGATGCATATCGATACAGACGAAGCCAATGCAGCAGGCGCTGATAATCCGCAGGCATTTGCCACACTGGTGACCTCACGATGAACAACGAACTGCTGCAACGCATTATCGAGGAGGTTGTTTCCCGATTAAAAAAACGCGCGGAAAGTACCATCACGCTGAGCGTCGCACAGTTACGGGAAATTGATTCCCGGACATTATGTTGTCAGTACTCGTCACTGCACCTCCTTCAGGCAGACCTGCCTTTACTGGAAAAAATTGCAGATTGCAGTCCGTCCAGTGTCGCAGTGGTAACAATCCACGAGGCGCTGGCATGCGGGCTTCGCGTAAAAATCTCTCTACAGCATCGGCTGCTACCGGCACTCCCCGTGAAAAAGCTCGCGCGTCTGCCGCTGGAGTTCAGTGACGAGTTGGGACGAATCATCGTGCTGCATCCTGAAACGCTTCTCAGCTACGCCGACGTCGCCCAATTGAAGGATGGTGTACTGGTACTACGCCGTCGATGTGTCGTGACGGCTCTGGCTCAGGAAGCTGTCGGTACGCGAAATGTCCAACTAATTAAGCAGGAGTGAGCTATGCATTTGGCCCGGGTTACAGGCGTTGTGGTTTCCACGCAAAAATCCCCATCACTGGTGGGAAAAAAACTCTTGCTGGTACGTCGGGTGAGTGCTGACGGAGAGCTCCCCGCCTCCCCCGCTACCGGAGATGAAGTCGCGGTTGACTCAGTCGGTGCAGGAACGGGCGAACTGGTGTTACTCAGCAGTGGATCCAGCGCCAGACACGTTTTTTCCGGCCCGAATGAGGCCATCGACCTGGCTATCGTCGGCATTGTCGACACGCTTTCTCGTTAGGAGGAACTATGGCGATTTATACCCGAACGGGCGATGCCGGTACAACAGCTCTCTTTACCGGACAACGCGTGAGTAAAACGCATCCGCGCGTCGAGGCTTATGGTACGCTGGATGAGCTTAATGCAGCGCTTAGCCTGTGCGTTTGCGCGGCGAAAAACCCGCAGCACCGCCAGTTGCTTGAAAATATTCAGCTGCAGCTTTTTTGGTTCAGCGCCGAACTGGCAAGCGAAAGCGAACAGCCAACGCCAGAACAGCGCTACATCAGCTCAGAAGAAATTGCTGCACTGGAAGCCGCCATCGATACCGCGATGGGGAGAGTACCGCCCCTACGCAGCTTTATTTTACCAGGCCGCAGCGAAGCCGCCAGCCGACTACACTTCGCCCGCACACTGGCTCGCCGCGCAGAGCGGCGACTGGTCGAACTCTCCACAGAGATCTCCGTCAGACATGTATTGATGCGTTACATCAATCGCCTGTCCGATTGCTTATATGCGCTTGCACGCGCAGAAGATCATGATGCTCATCAAAACCACATTATTCAGAAAGTGACGGAGCGCTATCTCGCAGCCATCCGCACATCAGCCACCCAGGAGCCGACTATGTCACTGTCTTTTCAGGAGCTCCACCAACTGACTCGCGCGGCGGTGGCGAGAGCAGAAGAAATTCAGGTTCCGGTCGTCATTTGCATTGTTGATGCGAACGGAACTCAAACGGTGACCTGGCGCATGCCTGACGCATTGCTCGTCAGTAGCGAACTGGCACCGAAAAAAGCCTGGACCGCCGTGGCGATGAAAACCGCCACGCACGAGCTGACATCAGCGGTGCAACCAGGGGCCGCGCTTTACGGTCTGGAAAGCCATATGCAGGGAAAAGTCGTCACCTTCGGTGGCGGGTACGCATTATGGCGAGAGGGTTTACTCCTTGGGGGTCTTGGCATCAGCGGGGGAAGCGTTGAGCAGGATATGGACATTGCAGAAACGGCCATTGCGGCGATTAACGTGAGAACACATCAATGAATACTTCAGAACTTGAAACGCTTATTCGTAACATTTTGAGTGAACAACTCGCCCCGGCAAAAGCAGAAGTTAAGGGTAATGGAATTTTTCCTTCCGTTAACGAAGCAATTGATGCCGCGTATCAGGCTTTTCTGCGTTATCAGCAATGTCCATTGAAAACCCGCAGCGCCATCATCAATGCCCTGCGAGAAGAACTGACGCCTCACCTGGCTTCACTGGCCGCCGAGAGCGCTGCCGAAACCGGAATGGGCAACAAAGAGGATAAATTCCTCAAAAACAAAGCCGCGCTGGACAACACCCCGGGAATCGAAGACCTCACTACCACGGCGCTAACCGGTGACGGTGGCATGGTGTTATTTGAGTACTCTCCATTTGGGGTGATTGGCTCCGTTGCGCCAAGTACCAACCCGACGGAAACCATCATCAATAACAGCATCAGTATGCTGGCCGCGGGAAACAGCGTTTATTTTAGCCCGCACCCTGGCGCAAAAGCAGTATCACTGAAACTGATTGCCATGATTGAAGATATTGCCTTCCGCTGCTGCGGGATCCGGAATCTTGTCGTCACGGTCACAGAACCCACTTTTGAGGCTACCCAGCAGATGATGGCACACCCTAAAATCGCAGTTCTGGCGATTACCGGCGGCCCTGGCATTGTTGCTATGGGTATGAAAAGCGGGAAAAAAGTCATTGGCGCAGGTGCAGGAAATCCGCCCTGTATTGTTGATGAAACTGCCGACCTGGTTAAAGCAGCTGAAGATATCATCAACGGTGCATCGTTTGATTACAACCTGCCCTGTATTGCTGAGAAAAGCCTGATTGTTGTCGATGCTGTTGCTGAACGACTGGTCCAACAAATGCAGTCTTTTGGCGCGTTACTTCTGCACAACGAAGACATCAACAAACTGCGCGCCGCCTGTCTGCCTGAAGGCATAGCCAATAAAAAACTGGTTGGAAAGAGTCCAGCAGCCCTGCTTGAAGCTGCGGACATACCGGTTCCGGCAAAAACACCTCGCCTGTTGATTGGCATCGTCAATGCTGACGATCCATGGGTCACCAGCGAACAGTTGATGCCAATGCTGCCCATCGTGAGCGTAAAGGATTTTGACAGTGCACTGGCGTTGGCACTGAAAGTTGAAGAGGGACTGCATCACACTGCCATCATGCATTCACAAAACGTGTCACGTCTGAATCTTGCCGCCCGCACCCTTCAGACCTCAATCTTTGTGAAAAATGGCCCCTCTTACGCCGGTATTGGTGTCGGCGGTGAAGGCTTTACCACCTTTACTATCGCTACTCCAACCGGTGAAGGCACAACGTCAGCGCGAACTTTCGCACGCTCTCGTCGTTGTGTGCTCACCAACGGTTTTTCTATTCGCTAATGGGGCCGTTATGAAAATCTTTTCACTGCAAACTCGATTGTACAGCGGCCAGGGAAGTCTGGATGTGCTCAAGCGCTTCAAAAATAAGCACATCTGGGTTATCTGCGATGGTTTTCTCGCGCGTTCTCCCTTGATTGAAAAGCTGCGAAATACGCTGCCCGCGGATAATCGCATCAGCATTTTCAGTGATATCACACCCGATCCAACCATTGGTACGGTAGTTCAAGGGATTGCACAAATGCAATCCCTGCAACCGGATGTGGTGATTGGTTTCGGCGGTGGCTCCGCACTTGACGCCGCAAAAGCCATCGTCTGGTTTAGCCGACAGTTCGGTATCGAAATTGAAACCTGTGTCGCGATCCCTACCACCAGCGGTACGGGATCGGAGGTGACCAGCGCCTGCGTGATTAGCGATCCGGACAAAAGCATTAAGTATCCATTATTCAATAATGCGCTTTACCCGGACATGGCCATCCTCGATCCGACGCTGGTCGTCAGCGTACCGCCAGCCATCACTGCGAATACCGGCATGGATGTGTTAACGCACGCGCTGGAAGCTTACGTGTCTACGAAGGCCAGCGACTTTACCGACGCACTGGCTGAGAAAGCGGCACAAATCGTCTTCCAGTACCTGCCTGTCGCCGTCAGTAAAGGCGACTGCCTGGCAACCAGAGGAAAAATGCACAACGCGTCAACGCTCGCCGGAATGGCATTTAGTCAGGCTGGACTGGGTATCAATCATGCGATTGCCCATCAGTTGGGCGGCCAGTTTCATCTGCCCCACGGACTCGCCAATGCGCTGCTGCTGACCCATGTCATTCATTTTAATGCCCGCGATCCCCGGGCCGCAAAGCGCTATGCCCGTTTCGCTAAAGCCTGCCACTTATGCCCGGATAACGCGAACGATACGGCGGCGCTGAATACGCTGATTCATCATATCGAACTACTCAAAAAACAGTGCGCATTGCCTGCATTTATTGATGCACTGAAAGACGAGAAGCATACCTGGTCGCAACGTATACCGTCGATGGTTCAGGCCGCGCTTGCTGATGTCACGTTGCAAACCAATCCCCGCGTAGCCGATGCCAGTGCCATTCAGAAACTGCTTGAGGAATTATTATGAAGACAGCCATGACGGCAGAACATGTTCTTTATGACGCACAAATGATACGCGATCGCGTGCGTGCAGCAGGCGTGGTTGGGGCCGGTGGTGCGGGATTTCCTGCACACGTTAAACTCCAGGCGCAGGTTGATACGTTTCTGGTGAACGCCGCAGAATGCGAGCCGATGCTGAAAGTTGACCAGCAATTGATGGCCGTCCAGGCTGAGCGACTTATCCGCGGCGTTCAATATGCCATGACGGCTACCGGCGCCAGTGACGGTATTATTGCGCTCAAAGAGAAATACCAGAAGGCTATCAGTGCGTTAACGCCCCTTCTGCCTGCCGGCATCCGCTTACATATTTTACCCGATGTTTATCCGGCTGGTGATGAGGTGCTGACCATCTGGATGGCAACAGGCCGGAGAGTTCCACCTGCTGCGCTGCCAGTCAGCGTCGGCGTGGTGGTCAATAACGTCCAGACCGTGCTCAACATCGCCAGAGCGGTAGAACAACAGTACCCCGTTACCCGTCGTACTCTGACCGTCAACGGTGCGGTCGCCAGACCAATCACCCTCACCGTCCCCGTCGGCATGTCTTTACGCGACGTTTTGGCACTGGCCGGAGGCGCAACCGTTGATGACCCCGGCTTTATTAACGGTGGTCCGATGATGGGCGGCCTGATTACCTCTCTGGATACCCCTGTGAGCAAGACCACCGGAGGCCTGCTGGTTTTGCCTAAGTCTCATGCGTTGATTCAGCGGCGGATGCAGGATGAACGTACTGTGCTTTCCGTCGCGAAAACCGTTTGCGAACAGTGCCGTTTGTGTACGGACTTATGCCCAAGGCACTTGATTGGCCACGAGTTATCACCGCACCTGCTGGTTCGCGCGGTTAATTATCAGCAGGCAGCCACGCCGCAGTTGCTGCTCACGGCCCTGACCTGTTCAGAATGCAATGTCTGTGAAAGTGTGGCTTGTCCGGTAGGGATTTCACCGATGCGCATCAACCGCATGCTTAAGCGCGAGCTGCGGGCGCTCAACCATCGATATGAAGGGCCGCTAAATCCTGAGGATGAAATGGCCAAGTACCGGCTGATCCCGGTTAAGCGCCTTATCACCAAACTGGGTCTTAACGACTGGTATCACGACGCGCCACTGGCTGAGACTGATTATCCCACAGATAAAACGACGCTGTTGCTACGCCAGCATATTGGTGCCAGCGCCATTCCATGCGTACAGCAAGGCGAACGCGTTGTTCGCGGTCAATGCGTCGCCGATGTGCCGTCCGGAACATTAGGCGCACCTGTCCACGCCAGTATTGACGGTATTGTCAGCGAAATTACTGAACAATCCATCACGGTAATAAGAGGTTAATCATGTCTCAGGCTATAGGGATTTTAGAACTCACCAGCATTGCCAAAGGAATGGAAGCTGGTGATGCCATGTTAAAAAGCGCGAATGTGAATTTGCTGGTAAGCAAAACCATCTGCCCGGGAAAATTTCTGCTCATGCTCGGCGGTGACGTAGGTGCAGTTCAGCAGGCGATCGCCACCGGCACCTCTCTTGCTGGCGATATGCTCGTTGACAGTCTGGTACTGCCTAACATTCACGCCAGCGTACTTCCTGCGATTAGTGGATTAAACAGCGTGGATCAGCGCCAGGCCGTAGGCATTGTTGAAACATGGAGCGTTGCGGCCTGCATCTGCGCCGCCGACCGTGCGGTTAAAGCCTCCAACGTCACGCTGGTACGCGTCCATATGGCATTTGGTATAGGCGGCAAGTGCTACATGGTTGTCGCAGGCGACGTGTCTGATGTGAATAACGCCGTGACGGTTGCCAGCGAAAGCGCGGGTGAAAAAGGTCTGCTGGTTTATCGCTCGGTCATCCCTCGCCCACATGAAAGCATGTGGCGACAAATGGTGGAAGGATAATGGAAAGACAACCGCCGACGGATCGCATGATCCAGGAATACGTACCCGGCAAGCAGGTCACGCTGGCGCACCTTATTGCTAATCCAGGTAAGGATTTATTCAAAAAACTGGGGTTGCAGGATTCAGTCTCGGCCATTGGTATTTTAACCATTACGCCCAGTGAAGCCTCAATTATCGCCTGTGATATCGCCACAAAGTCCGGGGCGGTAGAGATTGGTTTTCTCGATCGTTTTACCGGTGCAGTGGTACTGACGGGCGATGTTTCCGCCGTTGAGTACGCGCTGAAACAGGTAACCAGAACGCTTGGCGAAATGATGCGTTTTACTGCATGCCCTATTACCCGGACGTAACCACATGAAACGCATCATGCTAATTGGCCCCAGCCAGTGCGGTAAAACATCGCTCACACAATGTTTGCGTGGAGAAGCACTTCATTACCAGAAAACTCAGGCGATTGTCTGGTCGCCAACGACAATAGACACAC
The DNA here is from genome assembly GCF_030332245.1 of Citrobacter sp. Cy070. NCBI lineage: Bacteria > Pseudomonadati > Pseudomonadota > Gammaproteobacteria > Enterobacterales > Enterobacteriaceae > Citrobacter > Citrobacter sp. Cy070. The sequence continues at coordinate 25,806 of NZ_JAOWIG010000088.1, read as the reverse complement.
CGGGTGAATATCTTGAGAACCGCTGCCTGTACAGTGCGTTACTGGCCAGCGCTTGTGAAGCCGACATTATCGCTCTGGTACTGAATGCCGACGCCCCATGGTCACCTTTTTCTCCAGGTTTTACGGGTCCAATGAACAGACCTGTTATCGGCCTCGTCACCAAAGCCGATTTAGCTAACCCTCAGAAGATTTCACTCATAGAAAGCTGGTTGGTGCAGGCTGGGGCGCAGAACGTGTTTGTCACCAGCGCGCTGGAGAATACCGGGGTCGATGAGATGTTCATTTTTCTGAATGCAAAGGAACCGTCATGTCTCACAAAATAATGGCCATTAACGCGGGGAGCTCCTCGCTTAAGTTTCAGTTACTGGCGATGCCGCAGGGTGAAATGATCTGCCAGGGGCTGATTGAACGTATCGGGATGTCTGACGCGCAGGTCACGCTTAAAACACCCGTACAGAAATGGCGGCAGACGTTACCCGTTGCCGATCACCGTGAAGCAGTAACTCTGTTACTGGAAAAACTGCTTAGCCTGAACATCATCAAAAGTCTGGAAGAGATCGATGGCGTCGGTCATCGCGTCGCACATGGTGGTGAGTCCTTTAAAGACTCTGCCCTCGTCAACGATGAAACACTGGCCGAAATCGAGCGTCTTGCAGAACTGGCACCACTACATAACCCGGTTAATGCGCTGGGGATCGCAGTTTTTCGTCAGTTATTACCCGAAGCACCTGCCGTCGCAGTTTTTGACACTGCTTTTCATCAGACGCTGGCTGAGCCTTCTTTTATTTATCCTCTACCCTGGCGCTATTACTCAGAGCTGGGAATTCGGCGTTACGGTTTTCATGGTACCAGCCACAAATACGTCAGTACCTCGTTGGCTGAAAAGCTGGGCGTCCCGCTCAGCGCACTGCGCGTCGTATGTTGTCATCTTGGTAATGGCAGCAGCATCTGTGCTATCAAGGGCGGAAAATCGGTGAATACCTCGATGGGCTTTACGCCACAGTCTGGCGTGATGATGGGTACGCGCAGCGGAGATATTGACCCGTCAATTTTGCCGTGGATTGCCCTGCGCGAAGGCAAAACACCGCAGCAACTTAACCAGCTCCTCAACAATGAATCGGGATTACTTGGGGTTTCCGGTATCTCATCAGACTATCGTGACGTTGAACGCGCCGCAGACGAAGGCGACTCACAGGCTGCACTCGCACTTACGCTGTTTGCAGAGCGAATTCGTGCCACAATAGGCAGTTATATTATGCAGATGGGCGGTCTGGATGCTTTGGTATTTACGGGTGGAATTGGTGAAAACTCAGCCCGAGCACGCGCTGCGATTTGCCACAATCTGAATTTCTTAGGTCTGGCTGTTGATGATGAAAAAAATCAGCGCAACGCAACCTTCATTCAAACTGAAACTGCGCTGGTCAAAGTGGCCGTTATAAATACCAATGAAGAGTTGATGATCGCGCAGGATGTTATGCGTATAGCGATATCAGAAACTGTGACATTGGGCATTCCTGCTTAATTCTGCCGCACCGCAAATTGCGGCAAATCATGGTAATAGCGCGATCGCCATGACACTATGCGCCGAGGATTGCTGATCACAAAGGTGAAGACGTGGCTATTGCGCAATGTCCTGCATCGTGCGGGGAACTTATCCAGGGCTGGATTCTGGGCAGTGAGAAGCTGGTCTCCTGCCCGGTTGAATGGTATAGCACCGTTGAGGTCAGTTCGGGTTCACCACAAGTGGATGAACGCCCACTCTCGCGAGCGATGGTTGACCGGTTATTGCAGCACTGGCACTACCCGGCGCATATCAGTCAGGATATTCGTATAGATATCCAGTCAACGATTCCCATTGCGAAAGGAATGGCCAGTAGCACCGCAGATATTGCCGCCACCGCGCTTGCCACCGCTCATTTTCTGGGTCATCAGCTTGATGAACCTACACTGGCACAGCTTTGCGTTTCTCTTGAACCTACCGACAGCACCGTTTTCCACCAGTTAACCCTTTTCGATCATAACGACGCCTCTACGCAAATTCCCTGTGAAGCGCAGCCCCAGCTTGACCTGTTGGTTCTGGAAAGCCCGGAAACATTACGTACCGCAGATTATCACCGCATTCCGCGCCAGCCCGGGTTACAGGCCGGTGCTCCCGCGCTTAAACGCGCATGGGAAAAAGTACAGGAAGCCTGTATTAGCCAAAATCCCTATCGGATGGGGGAGGCCGCCACGCTTAGCGCAATCGCCAGCCAAATGTTGTTGCCAAAACCGGATTTCGATTCGCTATTGGCGCTGGTAGAAGAGTGCGATTTATACGGGGTGAATGTTGCGCACAGCGGCAGCGTGGTGGGTCTGATGCTGGACAGAAAACGTCATGATGTTGATTACATCAAATGGATGCTGGCACAGAAAAAACTGACAACTCACTGGCCTGAGCAGCATTTATTGCGGATGGTAACTGGCGGGGTAAAACTACAGTAGGGGTCGCCGCTTAGCAGCGCCCCCTACTGCCATAAAACGTTACTCTGCTTTCGCTTCGCCGTTTTTCACTTCACCCATGGCTTTCAGCTTTTTAGAGATATCACGACGCTCTTTAGAGATCTCTGCATTCTTGATGATGTAATCATCTACACGATCTTCATAGTCGCTTTTCATGCTGGCGATGATACCCTGGATAGCATCAACGCTCATGCCCGGCTTGATGTAGTCGCTCAGGTTGTCCAGCAGCAGGACGCGTTTCTGGTTGTCACGGATCTTTTTCTCAACGTCCTGGATTTCACGTTGCAGTTTGTTTTTACGACGGAACAGACGAACAAATTCCAGCACGTCCTGGAAAGAAGGCTTGGTAGTTTCCATTTTTACACCCCTGATAATGTGAGATTCGGATTCGTTAAAACAACGGCTAAAGTGGGTCAACATTACTTTCATGCCCGCCATACTTCAAGTTGCATCTGCATTGATAATGCATGGCTGAAACCTGAATTATCGAGGGTAAAGCCATTGTAGTTACCAATGGTTTTAGCCTTTTTCAGTATCATACCCTTAATCTTTGCTGAATCGAAGCAGCAGTAGAACCAATCCCCTTATCTGCTCTTTATTTGCGCAGCGCGCGACAAATCAAATGTGAGAGCAATTCCAGTTGCCGTGCCATCTCCATATTCAACCAGACATAGCCATGAATAGGTGTTTCAGCAACATTATCGCCTTTATGCTCAGCGATGAGTTGGCGCAACTCCGCCACGGTGTCATTGAGCTTTTCCGTATTGACAAGTATCGGCTGCGGATTACCTTCATATAGCGCATGAGTGATCGTCAGTAGCGCTTGTTGCGTTCTGAGCTGAGTTTCACGCAAGGTATGCGCGTTCAGCATCACAAAGTGACTGGTACGTGTCGCCCACAGCGCGTTGATTTGCAGCTCAAGCATGCACACCAGGTTGCGGTTAACCGTCTGAATAGCTTCAAAGATGGATTTTTGGATGTGGGTCTCTTTACTGGCAGGAACGATGAGTCCACGCATTTTGACAACGTCACTCAGTAGTTGTTGTAAATGCTTCTCCAGTCGGGGCTGCTCGAGCAGATTGGGGGAGAGCGCGGCCTGATACACCCGATTGTACCCCGTTACACAATGCGCCAGTTGAATACGCCAGTGAATAAATGCCCGCTGCGGCCAGATGCCGGTAAACAGCATCGCCAGTAACGATCCCAGAATCACGTCGCCACCGCGCCACAACGCTGTATTCATGTCACCCGCGGGAGCCCCGACGACGACGGCAAGCGTTATACCAATCAGCAACGCCTGATAGGGTTTTTTACCTAAGGCCAGCCAGCCGCAGAGAAACATCGCTACTGCGCACCATATCAGCATAAGCGGAAGTGACAGGAGTTCGAGACGCAGAGCAACCAGCCCAAGTACTGAGCCCAGAATCGTCCCGCCAATGCGTTCAAGCGCTCTTGGGACGACATTACCCCAGAATGAAATAGGCCCCATAATCACCACCAGCGTGATCAGAGGCCACGTACCTTCAGGAATATCCAGCAGGCGAACCAACAGAAAAGTAAGAAGAAACGCCAGCGCAATGCGAATACCGTGCACTACGCGATAATGACGATATAAACGAATTTCAAAAGGACTCAGCGACTTATCGGCACGCACTCATCCACTCCGTCAGGGAATAGCAAAGAACAGAATTGTACCTGCTTTTTTAGTGAAAACATCATCGTTATCACCAGGACTTTCATCCTGATTTACACAAAAAACAGCTACTTCGGCTGTACCGGCACATACATTTCGATGTCCCAGTAACCGTCTTCCATGCCATTATTCATATAAATCTCAAAACAGGGTTTGGCGGCTATCTGGTATGTTGCGTCCTGTAGCAGAAGATTAAAAAATTGATACCATGGCGTCGCAAAGTCATGATTTTCAACACGAGCAACAGCAATAGCATACTCACCACCGGCCAGTTCAGTCAGTATCACACCTTCGCTGTTCTCTGGGATCTCGAAATTCTCTGCGACGGAAACCACAGTATCGCAGCGCAGTTTGTCAGCAGGCACAACATCCGGGTTGTCGTAATAAACGGCGATCCATTCCAGCGGCACTATCTGCTTGTCATCCACCCACATGACTAACTGCTCAAAACCCTGCTTTACCGTTTGCTCCCACGGTCCAACCATATGAAAACCAGCAATCCTGCGTTTATCGACCTGCTTTATCTCGTACTCCATATAACCTCCGTCATTACACTGTATTTATATACAGTGTAATTGTTGTATATTACGGCCACAAGGAAATAGTGATTATTATGTGAGCAGTTTCGCACTCTTGCCAGTCAGTAGCATGGGTGAAAAATTACACCTTATGGTGGAAGTAATCGCTCAGACGCGAAAATACGCCGCCTTTACTGACCGATTCCAGGGTGACCAGTGGCCAATGCGCCACCAGCTTATCCCTGTCATAGAGTTCAATTTCCCCCACGCGTTGATGCGCGGCAATAGGCGCTACCAATTCTTTCTTATCAAGAACATATTTTGCTTTGATATTCTGGACTTCAGCCTTAGGAAGCGCCATCCAGAAATCCTGCTCGGTACCGAGGCTAATTTTTTCTTTATCGCCATACCAGATTCGTTCGACGCCGACTTGCTTACCGCTACGCAAAACCTGCACCGTATCAAAATTTTGTTGCCCCCACTGCAGCAGTTTGCGTGCCTGATCCTCGCGCCCTTTCGCGCTCTCGGCTCCCATGACCACGGCAATCAAGCGACGTTGTCCATCAACTGCGGAGGCGATCAGGTTAAATCCTGCTCCGGATGTGTGCCCGGTCTTCAGGCCATCGATGTTCATCGTTTTATCCCACAGCAGCCCGTTACGGTTTTGCTGCGTGATACCATTCCAGGTAAGACTCTTCTCACTGTACATGTGGTAGAACTCAGGTTCCCCGTGAATAATCGCCCGGGACAACACGGCCAGATCGTAGGCCGAGCTATGCTGGCCTGGCGCGTCCAGCCCATGCACCGTTTCGAAATGTGTATCTTTAAGCTTCAGCTTCTCAACGTAACTGTTCATCATCGCGACAAACTGTGGCTGTCCACCCGCGATGTAATCCGCCAGCGCGACGCATGCGTCATTGCCGGAATCAACAATTAAGCCGCGACTTAAATCGCGTACTGACACGCGATCGCCTTCTTTCAGGAACATTAATGATGAGCCTACAAACACCGGATTATCTTTCGCCCATGCGTCACGTCCGACAGTGACGATATCCGTTGGGCTAATGCGATGGCTATCAATCGCGCGATCGACAACATAGCCGGTCATTAACTTGGTCAGACTGGCGGGGTTGCGTTGCTGGTGTTCATTACCGGCGGTCAGGGTTTGGCCCGTGGTGTAATCCATAAGCACCCACGCGCCAGCATTGATGGCGGGAGGCCGAGGTGCAAAACTGGCGACATCAGTCGCATAAGCGGACGAAAAACTTATCGCGAATAGCGAAGCGGCAATAAACAAACGGCGTTTCAACAGCATGTCCTCATAACCAGGAGAAATAGCCGTTCTTTTTACGGAAGTTCTGCCGAACAAACATGGATAAATTGCAAGAAAATGTGACATAAGGCACATTTTCTTGCTGTTAAAGAAAAAAGTCAGACGGACTTCCCCTGCAAAATACGCGCAGGATTAGCCTTTATGTGATGCTGTTTCTGCATGATGGCTGCGATGACGGTGATAGCCGTCAATCATGCTGCGAAAGATTTGCCCCGGTGTGTCACCCAATGTGCACAGGTAAATATGTGCACAAATGAACAGAATGCCAACAATCGCCAACACCATATGCAGCACCAGCACCACTGGCCCGGCGCCTATAATCTGCGGGTAAAGACAGAGCAACCCGGTAATGATTAACAGCGGAACCAACGAATACATGATGGCCAGATAGGCTAACTGTTGCAGGGGGTTAAATTTATTCTCCGCTGTTGCCGCAAACGGATGTGCCTCACCTTTCATTATCCCATACAGATAAAAACGCGTTTGCAGCAGGCAACGCGTTATCAACCCGCTGAATTGCACACGATAGTGACTACCGTTGCCGCTGGTGGCATTGATCATGACGAAGCCAATCCAGAAAGCCAGTAATGCGAATCCACACCAGGTGTGCACCTGCACCATCAGCGCTACCGGTCCGATAGAAAAATGGCCGAACAAACCGCTGAGCAGAAGCAGGATAAAAAGCAGCGCATTTCCCCAGTGCCAACGGCGGACAGCCAATGAGTAGAGATAGTCACGGTGCTCTTCTCCGGCTGCCGTTTTGGGTGCCAGCATTCGACGCAGCAGTGCATGCATCACCAGACCGGCAATCATCAACAGAATGACTACGCCGGCATAAATGAGCCACAGCGGCCAGTAGTCTGGCGCATAGTTAAGCTCTGCTCCCCAGATAGAATTCATACTTTTCCCTCCTGATGAATCTCTTTACGCCGAAAAATACTCACCGCACCGCTACGCGTATCCTGCTGACGGTAAACCTCTTTTTGAAGAATCCAGTGCTGAATTTCAGGGTCATCACGGCGACCAAACTTCAGCGCATCCGTAGGGCATACGGAAACACAGGCAGGCGATTGTCCAGCGTCCAGACGGGTGTCTGCGCAAAAGTTACATTTATCTGCAATTCCTGTTTGTGGGTTCAGGTAGCGCACATGGAACGGACAGGCAGCTACGCAATAATCACAGCCAATACAGCGGGACTTGTCCACCTGCACAATGCCGTTTTCGTCCCGAAACGAAGCGCCAGTCGGACAGACGCTGACACAAGGCGCATCTTCGCAGTGCTGGCAGGAGACGCGGACAAACTGAAAGTGAGACAGCACCTCAGGTTCGTTTTCCGGTGAGCGGATCTGCACCTGCAGCCGGCTAAAACCTTCTGGCACATCATTCAGAACTTTGCAGGCAACTGTGCACGCCTGACAACCAATACAGCGTTTCTCGTCATGCAGCATGACATACGGATTTGTTGACTGATTCATGATGTTCTCCTTTCTCATGCCCGACGAAGCGTAACGCCAGCGGTATGGACCACTGTGCCGGATACCGGACTGGTTACATGCGGAAGCAGGTTGCCACAGTGGATCCCATGCGTTGTCGCTGCGGTTTTCGCGCCAGCCTTGGCGCCGAATCCCATGTAGACAAACAGCGTATCGGGTCGAATACCGGCAGTGACCAGCGCTTTGCCTTTCTCCTTACCCGTCGCATTTTCAAGCCAGATGTCATCGCCGCTTTTAATCCCTTTTTCTCCAGCCGTTTTCGGGTGGATCCACACCGCGTTATCCCACATCAGTTCGCTGAGTAATGGGACATATTGCGTCGCGCCATTGGTGTGAACTGCGACTTTGCCTTGAATGAAATAGAGTTCATTGTCGGCCTTGAGCGCAAAATTGCGTGCACGCGGAATACCATAGCCCGGCAGGAGAGTTTCCAGTTCTTCGGAATAAAGTTCGATCTTTCCGGATGGGGATTTGAAGCGCAGTTGTTCGCCATACGTACCGTCATTGTCAACGGCCACTGCTCCCGGATACTGCGCAGTAAACTGGCGTACCGATTCAGGCTCACGGAGTAACAGTGGAACGCCCCACTCCCGATACCCTTTCTGGCGGAGTTCAGCAGATAACGCATGGTCACCATTAAGCTGATACAGCTGGCGTACTTGCATATCTTGCCACGGATAGTACTGCCCAAGACCCAGTTGCTCACCCAGCTCTTTCCAGATTTGCCAGCTTGGGCGCGCATCACCAATAGGCTCAACGACCTGCTGGCGCAGCGCATAGGCCGGATTCAGCCCCGACATATCAGAGACTTCTTCATCGCGTTCGAGGTAGGTGCATTCAGGCAACAGGTAATCGGCATAGGCCGCACTTTCACTTAAATAGACATCGCAGCTCACCACCAGATCCAACTGCTCAACGGTTTTGACCAGATCCGGTCGACAGGTCACAGTTTGAAAAGGGTTATGCCGGGACATAATCCATCCTTTCACCGGATAAGGCGTCTGGTTTAACACAGCATCGATAATGCTCTGCACAACCCCACCACCCGCAGCGATGTATTTGAATTGCGGCGCGACCAGGTCAATACGCTGCGCCGTTGGCTTAGGGAGTTTGGCATCCGGTTTCGCCAGTACCGGAGCCACCTTCTCTCCCGCCAGCTTATTGTAGGTTGCAGCGGCTTTTTTCTGGTACATGCCGCCTTCGCGCTCAATATTTCCCAGCAGCACGTTGAGGGTGAAAATCATGCGCCGCATGTCAATCTCTTCCTGCGAAAAAGTCGCACGGTGACCAGGACTGACAATAGCATGGGGTGCGCAGGCCGCCATTTCACGAGTCACCCGGGTAATGACATCAGCGGGCACGTCGGCCAACTTTTGTGCCCATTCCGGCGTGGCCTCTTGTACCGCCTCTGCCAGTTGGTCAAAACCCGTTGTATAGCGTTCAACGAATCCCGCGTCATACAATTTTTCAGTAATCATGACGTGGCACATTGCCATCAGCACCGGTAAGTCTCCACCCGGTTTAATCGCATGCCATTCATCCGCCTTACTGGAAAATACCGATAGCCGGGGGTCGAAGCTGACCATCTTCGCGCCCTTCTCTTGTGCGGTCATCAGTTCATGAGTATCGGCAACCTCAATCCCTTCATAGAGGTTATGTCCAAAAGAGACCATGTAGCGGGTATTGGCGATATCCATTGCTAAATCCCCACCCATCATCACTTTGGCGGCAATGGCTTTACCTGCCGGGCAAGTTGAAGCGTGCGTAAAGGTATTTGGTGAGCCAAAAGCCGTCGCCAAATGAAATAAATGGCCGGAAAGCGAACCGGATTTAGAGGAGAAGACAACGCCCTGTGGCCCGTATTGATTTTTTATTGCCGTCATCTTTTCGGCAATTTCTTTATACGCCTGTTGCCAGCTAATGACCTGCCATTCGCCACTGCCACGCGGCCCGGTGCGTTTCATCGGTTTCACAATCCGGTGCGGGTCGTTTACCAGGCTAACACCGCTGCCCCCACGAGCACAAACGCGCGTGCCCTGCTGAGGGGCATTAGGGTTTCCCTGGATAAAAACTGTTTTATTATTAATCACCTGAGCCTGAATTGGACAGCGAAAGGAACACATTTCACACAGACTCGGCGTCAGGGATGCTTTCCCTTTAATACTCTCTGGCGAATTTCGCGCCAGTGCGCCAGGTGGGAAACTTCCTATTGCACAGGCCGAGCAGCCAATACCTACGCCTCGCAAAAAATTACGCCGACTAATGCTCATATAACCTCCTGTTATTAGATATATCCAATGATTATATGGCCTTTAAATTATTAATTTTTAACCTCACTCACATTTCATTACAATGGAACTCCGTTAACTGGCAAGAATAAAACTCATTGTTTATAAAAGAGTTTTAAAGTTTCCAGAACACACTACCAAACGTAAAAATAACAATAATAGTTATCAATCAGCTTATTTATAAACTCACAAGATAACGCAATCTTATTTCGTGAAATATCCTTAAAACCCATATCTATTAATTCGTTTTATTTTAATCACGTTTATCTCAATTTTATTGCGGCCACCGCCGAGCATTGATAATCCCATTGCTGATTACCGCGCTATTTTTTGGTATTCTTAGGCAAGCGCTAAATTGATCCCGGACATAACTGAACAATGAATGACGGCAAGCAGCAACCTGGTTTTCTCTTCCACGATTACGAGACCTTTGGTACCCATCCGGCACTGGACAGACCCGCGCAGTTTGCGGCCATCCGCACAGATAGCGATTTCAATATCATTGGCGATCCCGAAGTTTTTTACTGCAAGCCCGCCGACGACTATCTGCCACAACCAGAAGCGGTGCTGATAACCGGTATTACGCCGCAAGAAGCACGTGATAAGGGTGAGAATGAAGCCGCTTTTGCTGCCCGCATCCATGCGCTGTTTACCGTGCCGAAAACGTGTATCCTCGGCTATAACAATGTGCGCTTCGATGATGAAGTGACACGTAATATCCTGTATCGCAATTTTTATGATCCCTACGCCTGGAGCTGGCAGAACGACAATTCTCGCTGGGATTTACTGGATGTGATGCGCGCCTGCTATGCGCTACGGCCGGAGGGGATCAACTGGCCAGAAAACGACGACGGTCTACCCAGTTTCCGCCTTGAGCATCTGACCCGCGCCAACGGTATTGAGCATGCTAATGCCCACGATGCGATGGCAGATGTGTATGCCACGATTGCGATGGCGCAACTCGTAAAGTCACGTCAGCCGCGGCTGTTTGACTATCTCTACAGTCACCGCAATAAACACAAGCTGGCTGCGCTGATTGATGTCCCGCAAATGAAGCCCTTAGTGCATGTCTCTGGGATGTTCGGTGCATGGCGAGGTAACACCAGTTGGGTTGCCCCGCTAGCCTGGCATCCGGATAATCGTAATGCGGTTATTATGGTCGACTTAGCCGGTGATATTTCTCCCTTGCTTGAACTGGATAGCGACACCCTGCGCGAGCGTCTTTACACCGCCAAAGCCGATCTGGGAGATAACGCAGCGGTGCCGGTTAAACTGGTGCACATCAACAAATGTCCGGTTCTGGCACAGGCTAATACGTTACGTCCAGAAGATGCCGATCGTCTCGGAATTAACCGCCAGCATTGCCTGGATAATCTTAAAGTCCTGCGTGAAAACCCGCAGGTGCGCGATAAAGTGGTGGCTATTTTTGCCGAAGCAGAACCCTTCGCGCCATCGGATAACGTAGATGCACAGTTATACAACGGTTTTTTCAGCGATGCCGACCGTGCCGCAATGAAGATCGTTCTGGAAACCGAACCTCGCAATTTACCCGCACTGGACATCACTTTTGTCGACAAGCGCATTGAAAAACTGCTGTTTAATTATCGCGCACGCAATTTCCCCGGAACACTGGATGAAAGGGAGCAGCAACGCTGGCTGGATCATCGTCGTCAGGTATTCACACCGGAGTTTTTGCAAAATTACGCTAATGAATTGCAGATGTTGAGTCAGCAATATGCTGACAACAAAGAAAAGCTGATGCTACTGAAATCGCTCTGGCAGTATGCACAAGAAATAGTCTGAAGATGAAATGCCCTCCGCCAGACGGCGGAGGGATCGTGTTTACGCTTTCTGCACCGTAATGCTCCAGGCAGCGTCACCCACCTGTTGATAATCAGTAATCGCGTGCCCCTCTTCGGCGGCCCATTGCGGGATTGCCTCAGTTGCCTGGGTACAGTCAAACTCGATCACCAGTTCATCACCACTTGCCATTTCTGCCAGTGCCGCTTTTGCTTCAATCAGTGGAAACGGACAAACCTGCGTGACCACATCCAGTTTTTTAATTGCCATCATCAAATCCTTACGCTTAATTTGCCGCAGCAGCGGTTAGTTTTGCCTTACGCTGCGGTCTGACATACACAATCCATGACGCGGTCCAGACGCCGAGAATCATAAAGACCAGGCCAACCCATCCCTGCCAGGTCATCATCGCCGTCATAACCAGACCGTTGCCAATCGAACAGCCACCCGCGATGCTGGCACCAAAGCCCATTAACAGACCGCCAAAACCGCTACGCAGCGTGGTGGGTGCGTCGGCCGCACGAACGCGAAATTCGCGACTGGCTTTCGCTGCAATAAAAGAGCCGAGAAAAATGCCCAGCACCAGGAACACTCCCCAGTTAATAAATTTACTGTCGCCTGCGACAAGGAATTGCAAAATATTGGCGGTTGGTGACGTGATACCCAAGCCAAACATTCGTCCGGTTGCTTCGCTTAGCGGCCATGCCAACAGCGCAATCAGCCCAATCAGAACCGCAGTAACAAATGGGTGCCAGCGCTTCTCAAACAAAATATGCGCAAGGCCGGTACGACGAGGCGGTAGCGTAGCGACTTTCAATTTTGGTTTTCTCAGCTCTTTCGCCACCACCCACAATGTAACCACCAGCAGAATAGCAATCAGTGGCCATACAGACAGGTTCAACGTGTCTGCAATGGAATTATGCTCAGTACTGTAGGTTTTCAGCGCCTGATTCAGCCCACTCGCATGCGTAGAGCGCATCACCGCACTCATCACCATGTAGGTAAACAACGCAATCCAACTGCCAATAAGCCCTTCTCCTGCACGATACCAGGTTCCGGTAGCACACCCGCCCGCATAAACAATTCCGATACCAAAAACATAACCACCAACAACGGTTCCCAGCCATGGGAAAGTGCCGGCGTCATAGGTAAGCACACCCGCCTGGATAAGCGCAAAGACACCCACGCTTTGCACAGAGATGGCTATCAGGAGTGCGTAGAACATACGATTGTTTTTCGCAATGTACATATCGCGGAAACCGCCCGTCAGACAGAATCGCCCACGTTGCATGACAAAGCCAAGCAGCGCGCCACAGATGAGCCCGCTTAACATCATTGAAAACATAAATTAATTAGCCAGAAGTATATTAGTCAGGAAATTATTCATGACTAACTGGTTCAGAACCAATAACCAAATTCTCTAATTTAGAACTAACGGTTATTAATACTGACTGGAAATAAAGCAAAGGAATAAAAAAACCGGAGAACATGTCTCCGGTTTTTTCGATATCAGATTAGGTGATTACGCGATATCTTCATCGTACTGCGGTACCGGGTTGCGGAAACTCTTGGTCACACAAGCCAGGTAGATCAGGCCAATACCAGCCCAGATCAGCCCCAGAACCATAGAACTCTCTTCCAGGTTCACCCACAGCGCACCCACGGTCAGCGCACCGCACATTGGCAGGAACAGATACTGGAAGTGGTCTTTCAGCGTCTTGTTACGCTTCTCACGGATCCAGAACTGGGAGATTACCGACAGGTTAACGAAGGTAAACGCCACCAGCGCACCAAAGTTAATCAGCGCCGTCGCCATCACCAGGTCGAAGTTGATTGCCAGCAGGGCAATCGCACCAACCAGGATGATGTTCATGGACGGAGTACGCCATTTCGGGTGTACATAACCGAAGAAACTTTTCGGGAATACACCGTCACGCCCCATCACGTACATCAGACGCGCTACGCCTGCATGCGCCGCCATACCTGATGCCAGTACGGTAATGGTGGAGAAAATCAGCGCGCCGACCTGGAAGAACTTACCGGCTACGTACAGCATGATTTCAGGCTGTGAAGCATCCGGGTCCTTGAAGCGAGAGATATCCGGGAAGTACAGCTGCAACAGATAGGTGGAGACAATAAAGATCAGACCACCAATCAGCGCGGTCAGGAAAATTGCACGCGGGATCACACGCTCAGCATCCTTGGTCTCTTCAGAGAGGTTGCTGATACCGTCGAAACCGGTGAACGAGAAGCACAGGATAGTAGCACCCGTGATCATTGGGATCACGTGTGCATCACCTGACCAGAACGGACGGCTGCTCACCAGCGTACCCGCACCTTCCCCTTCGAACACGCCATAAACGACCATGCCGAGGATCACCGCAATCAACACGACCTGCAACAGCACGATCACGGTGTTGAAGTTCGCGACAGATTTGAGGCTGCGCAGGTTAAAAGCAGTCATAAAGGCCACCAGTGCTACCACGAACATCCAGGACGGTATCGACGGCACCAGGGCTTCAAAATAGATTTTCGCCAACAGAATGTTGATCATCGGTGCGAACAGGTAGTCCAGCAGTGATGACCAACCCACCATAAAGCCAACGGTCGGGCTAATGGATTTCTGGGCGTAAGTGTAGGCAGAGCCTGCAGACGGATAGCGACGCACCAGTTTACCGTAACTCAGTGCGGTAAAAAGGATGGCGATCAGTGCAAAGGCATAAGCTGTCGGGACGTGACCATCGGTCATTCCTGATACGATACCGAATGTATCGAACAGCGTCATCGGCTGCATATAGGCAAGGCCCATCATGACAACCGGAACCAGCGTAAGCGTTTTACGTAATTCCACGCGAGAGGTGTTTGGAGTAGCGTTATGCGACATGGTTATCCTCCATTACGGCGGAAACCGTCGCGTAAGCAAAAAATTGCCCCATTTTTTGTTAATCCTCAGCGACAACAACTGTCGATTTTTAAGTAAGTATCTATCCGGTACGAAGCCCGGCCTCTTTTATGAATGATTGGTTTGATGCAAAAAAATAACCGACGCGTATTAAAACGTCGGTTAATCTCATTTTTTGCAAGCGGCGCATTGTGCCCTAAATTAGGGCGAAATGACAAGAGAATGAGAGCCTTGTCAAAAAATATTTTTTCCTAACCGATTGATTTATCGACAACCGTTTTTGCATAGACACCCGCGATAGCACTATTTGCTAAAATTTCATCCCGCCACCATGCACTGGCTAATCCCGCGGTCTGCTCGTTCCAGCCAATCCACACGGGTTCAAACAGAATTTGCGCGACAACTTTCTTCTCAATCAGGGCCCCACTGTCCAGAAATCGTTGTGCCAGATAGCGCGGAATATAACCACATCCCAGGCCACTTATCTGCAGTTCCAGTTTGGTTTTGAAGTCAAAAACGGTGATGGCTTCCTGATCGTCAAGAAGCTGAGAAGCCGATACGTTCGCGGGATGAGCATTATCGCCGACCACAATGGCGCGAAAACGTTTGATCGTCCGGCGACTCAACGGTTCCGGCTCCTGCGCCAATGGATGATGAGGGGCAACAACAAAAGCCTGTTCAAGCACACCCAAGCGCGCAAAACCAAAGTCACTCACTGTTGGTGGGTCACGCATGGCACCCACAATGATATCGGCCCGGCCCTGAATCAGGGCATCCCAGGAGCCGCCCAGTACACCATTGATAAATTTAAGACGCGTCACACTGTGGTGTTGATAGAAAGATTCGATGAGCGGTGCAAGAAGAGAAAAGGGAAAGGTATCGTCTATGCCGATAACCAGTTCATTCTCCCAGCCTTCATGCAGTTTGATGGCCTGCTTTTCGAGTTCGCGCACGGTATGTAATACTTCGCGTCCCTTTTCCAGCAGCATCTGTCCGGTACGGGTAAATTTGGCCCGGTGTCCACTGCGATCCAATAACTGGATATTGAGATCGCTTTCCAGTTTGTGGACGGTATAACTCAGTGCTGACGGCGTCTTAAACAATTTTGCTGACGCCGCCGCGAAACTCCCCTCTTTCTCTAACGCATCAAGAATGATCAGAACATCCAGCAGTGGTTTCATACTCGCCCCCTGGCGGTATACAGCGACACTCTGCTGATCTGTCACTCCATCGGCATCACCAGCGGATCGGGATACTGGTACTCAAACCCAAGCTCATTACAAATTCGGTTGCCATCAATGACTTTACCGTTACCCACTCCGTCACGGAAATCAGGTAGTTCCATCCCCAGCAGACGAGCCATCTGAGGGTAAAACACATTGCGCGCTGGGTGCATAGGCGCACATATATTATAGATGTGTCCCCCTTTAGGCGCTTGTAGCAGCAACGTGATAGCAGAAACCACGTCATCCAGATGCACCAGATTGACGCCATGCTGTCCATCTGGTGCTGTTTTACCCGCAAAGAAACGACCTGGATGTCTGCCCGGTCCCACCAGGCCTGCCAGGCGCAGAATATCCACCGACGTTCCCGGCAGATTGTGCAGCCAGTCTTCGAGTTCTTTCAGGACACGACCACTTGCCGTGACCGGATTGCGTGGTGTGCCCTCTTTCACCGTCCCCTGCACATCACCATAAACCGAGGTGGAGCTGGTAAAAATAATCCGTGGAATGCGATACGCCAGCGCACTGTCGACCAGTTCCTGCATTGCCTGCAAATAAAACGTCTCGCCCGGGCCACTACGGCGTGCAGGCAGGGTGATGACCAGCGCATCCGCATCCATTAGCGCATCGAGATCGTCAGGTTCACAGACCAGTTCAGGCTCCAGGCGCAGCGAGTAGCTTTCAATACCACTCATTCGGGCCGCTTCCACCCCATCCAATGTGGTTTTGCTGCCGGTAACCTGCCAGCCCCTGGCCGCCAGAGACATGGCTAACGGCATGCCTAACCAACCTAATCCGACAATTGCGACCTTTTTCATGCCTTTTCTCCTGACTTTTGGCCTATAACCCAAGGCTACGCCAGCCCACGGTGGCTGACAATTCATAGTATCAATATGAAATGAATTAATGATCAAAAAAAGCCCTTGCTTTCCGTGGCTAAAGTGGTTTAGGTTAAAAGACATCAAATGAATAAACATTCATCGAGAAAATTTATGACACGCGCTCAATTTAAACACCATCATCACCATCATCCTGACTAGTCTTTCAGGCGATGTGTGCTGGGAGACATTTAAATCTTCCAGCGGTGCATGAGCGTATGAGAAAGCCCCCGGAAGATTTCTTCCGGGGGCTTTTTTTTGTGCGTGACCCAAACTGATTCAGACAGGATAACGAGGAATAAACAATGTTAGACAACACCCGCTTACGCATAGCTATGCAGAAATCAGGCCGTTTAAGCGATGACTCACGCGAATTGCTGGCACGCTGTGGCATTAAAATTAATCTTCACACCCAGCGCCTGATTGCGATGGCAGAGAATATGCCTATCGATATTCTCCGCGTACGCGATGACGATATTCCGGGTCTGGTCATGGATGGTGTCGTTGATCTCGGCATCATCGGTGAAAACGTGCTGGAAGAAGAACTGCTCAACCGCCGGGCACAGGGTGAAGATCCTCGTTACTTTACGTTACGTCGTCTGGACTTCGGCGGCTGTCGTCTTTCGTTGGCAACCCCGGTTGACGAAGCCTGGGACGGTCCGTCTGCACTGAACGGCAAACGTATCGCCACCTCTTATCCGCACCTGCTCAAACGCTATCTCGACCAGAAAGGGGTTTCGTTCAAATCCTGCTTGTTAAACGGGTCTGTCGAAGTTGCTCCCCGTGCGGGACTTGCAGATGCAATCTGCGATCTGGTCTCCACCGGTGCAACGCTTGAAGCCAACGGTCTGCGTGAAGTGGAAGTCATTTACCGCTCCAAAGCCTGCCTGATTCAGCGTGACGGAGAAATGGCAGCAGCTAAACAACAACTGATTGATAAGCTGCTGACCCGTATTCAGGGGGTTATTCAGGCTCGCGAATCTAAATACATCATGATGCACGCGCCAAGTGAACGTCTGGACGATGTTATCGCCTTGCTGCCAGGCGCTGAACGCCCAACGATTCTGCCACTGGCCGGCGATCAGCAGCGCGTGGCAATGCACATGGTTAGCAGCGAAACCCTGTTCTGGGAAACGATGGAAAAACTGAAAGCGCTTGGTGCCAGCTCAATTCTGGTGCTGCCGATTGAGAAGATGATGGAGTAATTCTTCTTATGCTGCCCGGTGACGTTTCGCTTGCCGGGCCTGCAAGACGCGTAGGCCGGATAAACAACGTGCCATCCTGCAAAAAAAGGAAGACGATTATGAGCTTTAATACCATCATCGACTGGAATAGCTGTACTGAAGAGCAGCAAAGTGAATTACTGATGCGCCCGGCAATCTCGGCGTCAGATAGCATCACCCGTACCGTGAGCGAAATTCTGTATAACGTAAAGTCGCGCGGCGACGCAGCGCTACGTGAATACAGCGCAAAGTTTGATAAAACTAACGTGAATGCGCTGAAAGTCAGTACTGAAGAGATCGCCGCCGCCGGCGCACGTCTTGGCAATGACCTTAAACAGGCCATGGCTGTCGCCGTGAAAAACATCGAGACATTTCATAACGCGCAACAACTGCCGGTAGTCGATATTGAAACGCAGCCCGGTGTACGCTGCCAGCAGGTTACCCGCCCGGTAAATTCTGTTGGACTGTACATTCCCGGGGGCTCCGCGCCACTCTTCTCAACAGTGTTAATGCTCGCCACCCCGGCCCGCATTGCCGGCTGTAAAAAAGTGGTGTTGTGCTCTCCGCCACCTATCGCCGATGAAATTCTGTATGCCGCGCAGCTCTGCGGCGTACAGGACGTGTTTAACGTTGGGGGCGCACAAGCGATTGCCGCGCTGGCATTTGGCAGCGAATCCGTGCCGAAAGTGGACAAAATTTTCGGTCCCGGTAATGCCTTTGTGACCGAAGCCAAGCGTCAGGTTAGTCAGCGTCTGGACGGTGCTGCCATCGACATGCCAGCAGGCCCGTCTGAAGTGCTGGTGATTGCCGACAGCGGCGCCACGCCGGATTTCGTTGCCTCTGACTTACTCTCTCAGGCCGAACACGGCCCCGATTCTCAAGTGATCCTGCTGACGCCGGATGCCGGTATGGCCAGCCAGGTTGCTGAAGCAGTAGAACGCCAACTTGCCGCGCTGCCACGCGCTGAAACCGCGCGGCAGGCGTTAAGTGGCAGTCGTCTGATTGTCACCCGTTCTCTCGCGCAATGCGTAGCGATTTCTAATACGTACGGCCCGGAGCACTTGATCATTCAGACCCGCAATGCTCGCGAACTGGTCGATGACATCACCAGTGCGGGCTCTGTCTTTCTTGGTGACTGGTCACCGGAATCTGCTGGTGACTATGCCTCCGGGACTAACCACGTGCTGCCTACCTACGGCTATACCGCAACCTGCTCAAGTCTTGGACTGGCCGATTTCCAGAAGCGGATGACCGTACAGGAGTTATCGCCGCAAGGTTTCTCTGCCCTGGCCGAAACCATCGAAACACTGGCCGCCGCTGAACGACTGACAGCCCACAAAAATGCCGTTACCCTGCGCGTTAACGCCCTGAAGGAGCAAGCATGAGCACTGACAACATTCTCAGCGTCACTGATTTAGCCCGTAAAAATGTCCGTGAGCTAACGCCGTATCAGTCTGCCCGCCGTCTGGGCGGAAATGGCGACGTCTGGCTCAATGCCAATGAGTTCCCCACCGCCGTTGAATTCCAGCTGACTCAGCAAACACTGAACCGTTATCCGGAGTGTCAGCCGAAGGCAGTGATCGAGAACTACGCGCAGTATGCGGGCGTCAAGCCGGAGCAAGTGCTGGTCAGCCGTGGTGCTGATGAAGGTATCGAGTTGCTGGTACGTGCTTTTTGCGAGCCGGGTAAAGATACGATTCTCTACTGCCCGCCAACCTATGGCATGTATAGCGTCAGTGCTGAAACCATTGGCGTTGAATGTCGTACCGTACCGACACTTGCCAACTGGCAACTGGATTTACAAGGTATCGCGGACAAGCTTGATGGCGTGAAAGTAGTTTACGTTTGCAGCCCCAATAACCCGACGGGCCAGTTGATTAAGCCGCAGGATCTGCGTTCACTGCTCGACATGACGCAGGGTAAAGCTATCGTGGTTGCCGATGAAGCGTATATCGAGTTTTGCCCGCAGGCCACACTGGCAGGCTGGTTATCGGAATACCCAAACCTGGTGGTACTGCGCACCCTGTCTAAAGCATTTGCCCTCGCCGGTTTGCGCTGCGGATTTACGTTAGCTAATGAAGACGTTATCAACCTGTTGTTGAAAGTGATTGCCCCTTACCCGCTTTCTACGCCGGTGGCGGATATCGCCGCCCAGGCGCTGACACCGCAAGGGGTTGCCGCCATGCGCCAACGCGTACAGCAGATCCTGCAAGAGCGTCAGTATCTGGTGGAAAGCCTGAAAACAATTCGCTGTGTAGAACAGGTTTTCGATTCTGAAACCAACTATGTTCTGGCGCGCTTCACCGCATCAAGCAGCGTATTTAAATCTTTGTGGGATCAGGGCATTATCTTACGAGACCAGAACAAACAACCTTCGTTAAGCGGTTGCCTGCGAATTACTGTCGGAACCCGTGAAGAGAGCCAGCGCGTCATTGACGCCTTACGTGCGGAGCAAGTATGAGCCAGAAGTATCTTTTTATAGACCGCGATGGAACCCTGATTTCCGAACCGCCAAGTGACTTTCAGGTTGATCGCTTCGACAAACTGGCTTTTGAGCCGGAAGTCGTTCCCGTTTTGCTGAAACTGCAAAAAGCGGGCTATAAGCTGGTGATGATCACTAACCAGGATGGGCTGGGAACACAGAGCTTCCCTCAGGCGGATTTTGACGGTCCACACAACCTGATGATGCAAATTTTCACCTCGCAGGGCGTCATATTTGATGAAGTACTGATCTGTCCGCACCTGCCGGCAGACGCGTGTGATTGTCGTAAACCCAAAGTGAAGCTGGTCGAGCAATACCTGATTGAACAGGCGCTGGATATGGCGAACAGCTACGTGATTGGCGATCGGGCAACCGATATTCAGCTCGCTGAAAATATGGGCATTAGCGGATTACGTTACCATCGCGACACCCTGAACTGGGTGATGATCGGCGAGCAGCTAACCAAACGGGATCGTTACGCCCACGTTGAACGTAATACAAAAGAAACGCAGATCGACGTTAAAGTCTGGCTGGACCGCGAAGGCCGCAGCAAAATTAATACCGGCGTGGGCTTCTTTGACCACATGCTGGATCAAATCTCGACACACGGTGGTTTTCGCATGGAGATAGCCGTCAAAGGCGATCTGTATATTGACGATCACCACACCGTTGAGGATACCGGGCTGGCTCTGGGCGAAGCCTTAAAACTGGCGTTGGGCGATAAACGAGGCATCAACCGTTTTGGTTTTGTGCTGCCGATGGACGAGTGCCTGGCACGTTGCGCCCTGGATATCTCCGGGCGTCCCCACCTGGAATACCGGGCAGAGTTTACCTACCAGCGCGTTGGCGATCTGAGCACGGAGATGATTGAACACTTCTTCCGCTCACTCTCTTACACCATGGGCGTCACCCTGCACCTGAAAACCAAAGGAAAAAATGACCACCACCGCGTGGAAAGTCTGTTCAAAGCCTTTGGCCGCACGCTGCGCCAGGCTATTCGCGTAGAAGGCGACACGCTTCCTTCTTCAAAAGGGGTGCTGTGATGAACGTGGTGATCCTCGATACCGGCTGTGCCAACCTGAACTCGGTGAAATCCGCCGTCGCACGCCACGGCTATGATCCGGTGGTTAGCCGCGATGCGGATGTTGTGCTGCGCGCCGATAAACTGTTTCTGCCTGGTGTAGGTACCGCACAGGCGGCAATGGATCAGTTGCATGAGCGTGAGCTGATTGAACTGATTAAAGCCTGCACACAACCTGTACTGGGGATTTGCTTAGGTATGCAGCTGCTTGGTCGGCGCAGTGAAGAAAGTAACGGTGTCTCCCTGCTGGGGATTATTGATCAAGACGTACCCAAAATGACCGATTTTGATCTGCCGTTGCCGCATATGGGCTGGAACCGTGTCTATCCACAGGCCGGAAACCGCCTTTTCCAGGGCATCGAGGATGGGGCGTATTTCTATTTTGTACACAGCTACGCAATGCCGGTGAACCCATGGACTATTGCGCAATGCAACTACGGTGAACCCTTCACCGCAGCGGTACAAAAGGATAATTTCTTTGGCGTGCAGTTCCACCCGGAGCGTTCAGGTGCCGCTGGGGCGCAGTTGCTGAAAAACTTTCTGGAGATGTAATGATTATTCCGGCATTAGATTTAATCGACGGCACGGTGGTGCGTCTTCATCAGGGCGATTACGCAACGCAGCGTGATTACGGTAACGATCCCCTGCCCCGTTTACAAAGCTATGCAGCACAAGGCGCAAAGGTGCTGCACCTGGTGGATCTGACCGGTGCAAAAGATCCGCAGAAACGGCAAATACCGCTGATTAAAACACTGGTGGCTGGCGTAAACGTACCGGTGCAGGTAGGGGGTGGCGTACGTACTGAAGAAGACGTCGCCGCTCTGCTGGATGCGGGCGTTGCACGTGTGGTTGTCGGCTCGACGGCGGTAAAATCGCCCGAACATGTTAAAACCTGGTTCACGCGTTTTGGTGCTGACGCGTTGGTTCTGGCGCTGGATGTGCGGATTGACGAGCACGGGAATAAACAGGTTGCGGTCAGCGGCTGGCAGGAAGACTCTGGCGTTTCGCTGGAAGCTCTGGTTGAAAACTATTTACCCGTTGGACTGAAGCATGTGCTGTGCACCGATATCTCCCGCGATGGCACGCTGGCTGGCTCAAACGTTGCGCTGTACGAAGAATTGTGTGCGAAATACCCCCAGGTGGCATTTCAGTCATCCGGCGGGATTGGCGGGATTGAAGATGTCGCCGCTCTGCGCGGAACCGGCGTTGGCGGCGTCATTGTGGGTCGTGCTTTGCTGGAAGGTAAATTCACCGTTGAGGAGGCCATCCAATGCTGGCAAAACGCATAATCCCTTGCCTTGATGTTCGTGACGGGCAGGTTGTCAAAGGTGTTCAATTCCGCAATCACGAGATTATTGGCGATATCGTTCCACTGGCAAAACGCTATGCCGATGAAGGCGCAGATGAGCTGGTTTTTTACGATATCACCGCATCAAGCGATGGTCGCGTGGTGGACAAAAGCTGGGTATCACGCGTGGCAGAAGTGATCGACATTCCGTTCTGTGTCGCCGGTGGGATTAAATCACCCGAGGATGCCGCAAAGATACTGTCTTTCGGCGCAGATAAAATTTCTATCAACTCCCCTGCTCTGGCTGAGCCAACACTTATCACCCGCCTGGCGGATCGCTTTGGCGTGCAGTGCATCGTGGCAGGTATCGACACCTGGTATGATGCACAAACCGGGAAGTATCACGTCAATCAGTACACCGGAGATGAAAAACGTACGCGCGTTACACAGTGGGAAACGATCGACTGGGTAACAGAGGTGCAAAAACTGGGCGCCGGTGAAATCGTTCTTAATATGATGAACCAGGACGGCGTGCGTAACGGCTACGATCTTGAGCAATTGAAAAAAGTGCGCGCCGTTTGCCACGTTCCGCTGATCGCTTCTGGCGGTGCAGGAACAATGGAGCACTTCCTTGATGCCTTCAGGGATGCGGATGTCGATGGCGCGCTTGCCGCCTCCGTCTTCCATAAGCAAATTATCAATATTGGCGAATTAAAAGCGTACCTGGCAACACAGGGCGTGGAGATCAGGATATGTTAACGAAGCAACAATGCCGCGAGCTGGACTGGGAAAAAACCGATGGAATGATGCCGGTCGTCGTACAGCATGCGGTTTCCGGTGAAGTGTTGATGCTCGGGTATATGAACCCGGAAGCGCTGGATAAAACGATCGAAAGCGGGAAAGTGACCTTTTTCTCGCGTACTAAACAGCGCCTGTGGACCAAAGGTGAAACCTCTGGCAATTTTCTTAATGTCGTCAGCATTTCCGCTGATTGCGACAACGACACCCTGCTGGCGCTGGTAAACCCGATTGGGCCAACCTGCCACAAAGGTACCAGCAGCTGTTTTGGTGAGTCCAGCCACCAATGGTTGTTCCTGTATCAACTGGAGCAACTCCTGGCTGAGCGCAAAACGGCAGATCCCGCCAGCTCCTATACCGCAAAATTGTACGCCAGCGGTACGAAGCGAATTGCCCAGAAAGTGGGAGAGGAAGGTGTGGAGACAGCACTGGCCGCGACCGTACATGATCGTTTCGAGTTGACCAATGAAGCATCGGACCTGATGTATCACCTGCTGGTTCTGCTGCAGGACCAGGATCTCGATCTAACGACGGTGATTGAGAATTTACGCAAACGCCATCAATAATAGACTGATACCGGCATCATGCCGGTATCTTTATTTAGAAAAACCTTTAATCGTTACCGAATAAATCGCGGGTATAAACTTTATCAGCGACATCCAGCAGTTCTTCAGCCATCCGATTTGAGATAATCACATCGGCCTCACTTTTAAATTTAGCCAAATCACGTTCAACCCGTGAATGGAAAAAACTCTCTTCTGCCATTACCGGTTCATAAATTATGACCGGGATACCTTTCGCTTTAATACGTTTCATGATGCCCTGAATAGACGAGGCTCTAAAATTATCCGAGCCGCTTTTCATAATCAGGCGATAGATACCGACAACTTTGGGTTTACGCGAAATAATAGCATCAGCAATAAAATCTTTTCGTGTACGGTTAGCATCAACGATAGCTGAAATAATATTATTGGGTACAGATTGATAGTTGGCGAGTAATTGCTTCGTGTCTTTTGGCAGACAGTATCCACCATAACCGAATGAAGGGTTGTTATAATGGTTACCAATGCGCGGGTCCAGACAAACCCCTTCGATGATCTGTCGTGCATTAAGCCCCAGGCTTTCTGCATAGCTATCAAGTTCATTAAAATAGGCAACACGCATTGCCAGATAGGTATTTGCAAAAAGCTTAATAGCTTCAGCTTCAGTAGAATCAGTGAACAGCACTGAGATATCCTGCTTTATTGCCCCTTCCTGTAACAAGGCAGCAAAACGCTCAGCGCGAGCAGACCGTTCACCGATAACAATTCGTGATGGGTATAAGTTGTCATACAGTGCCTTTCCTTCGCGCAGGAACTCAGGAGAAAAGATAATATTATCCGAGTTAAACTTCTGTCGCATAGTCTGAGTAAAACCAACAGGCACCGTTGACTTAATCACCATGAGTGCATCAGGATTTATTTCAATCACATCTCTGATAACTGATTCAACACTGGAGGTATCAAAATAGTTTGTTTTCGGGTCGTAATCTGTAGGCGTTGCAATAATAACAAAATCTGCATTCTGGTAGGCGTCGTACTTGTCCAGCGTAGCTTTGAAATTTATATCGCTTGATTGTAGATACTGTTCAATTTCTTTATCGACTATCGGAGACATCCGATTATTTAGCATCTCGACACGTGAAGGGACAATGTCCAGAGCAATGACCTGATGATGTTGGGCGATAAGAAGACCATTTGACAGGCCAACATATCCGGTACCAGAAATGGTAATTTTCATTTCATGCTCTCAGTATTAACTTAATATTTAATCATGATGTCGTACATCCTGATAAGAGAATAATGTTTTAACGTTTTGTTGAATATTGTGTCAACGAAGGTTAAAACAATTCAGATTTTCTTTATCAGGGTACGCCAGAAATATTAAGCAAAGATTAAGCAATCAACGTAAATCAATCAGATTTAAGGTGATGCTGCCAACTTACTGATTTAGTGTATGATGGTGTTTTTGAGGTGCTCCAGTGGCTTCTGTTTCTATCAGCTGTCCCTCCTGTTCAGCTACTGACGGGGTGGTGCGTAACGGCAAAAGCACCGCCGGACATCAGCGCTATCTCTGCTCTCACTGCCGTAAAACATGGCAACTGCAGTTCACTTACACCGCTTCTCAACCCGGTACGCACCAGAAAATCATTGATATGGCCATGAATGGCGTTGGATGCCGGGCAACTGCCCGCATTATGGGCGTTGGCCTCAACACGATTTTACGTCACTTAAAAAACTCAGGCCGCAGTCGGTAACCTCGCGCATA
>NZ_JAOWIG010000087.1:16244-92897 GCF_030332245.1 Citrobacter sp. Cy070 | reverse complement strand
GCGGCGTACTTCGCAAAGCTGTCCGACTGAGGTACGCCTTTATCCGTGACAACACCCATTGCTGGCCTGTCCGACTGCTTTGTCGGGTGCTGGATGTGCATCCGAGTGGTTTTTACGCCTGGCTTCAGCAGCCGGATTCACGGCGGCATCATGCTGACCTGAGGCTGACGGGGCTGATAAAGCAGTTCTGGCTGGAGTCGGGTTGCGTTTATGGTTATCGCAAGATCCACCTCGACCTGCGAGATACCGGACAACAGTGCGGAGTTAATCGTGTCTGGCGACTGATGAAGCGTGCCGGGATAAGGGCTCAGGTCGGGTACCGTAGCCCACGGGCACGTAAGGGTGAAACCAGCATCGTGACGCCCAACAGGCTCCAGCGGCAGTTCAACCCGGAAGCACCGGATGAGCGTTGGGTAACGGACATCACCTACATCCGGACTCACGAAGGCTGGCTGTATCTGGCTGTGGTTGTTGACCTGTTCTCGCGCAAAGTTATTGGCTGGTCAATGCAGCCCCGGATGACAAAGGATATTGTCCTGAATGCACTTCTGATGGCCGTGTGGCGACGTAATCCTCAAAAGCAGGTGCTGGTTCATTCTGATCAAGGCAGTCAGTACACAAGCTATGAGTGGCAGTCGTTCCTGAAATCACACGGGCTGGAGGGCAGTATGAGCCGTCGCGGTAACTGTCATGACAACGCAGTCGCAGAAAGTTTTTTCCAGCTACTGAAACGTGAACGGATAAAGAAAAAGATCTACGGAACGCGAGAAGAAGCTCGCGGTGATATTTTTGATTACATCGAAATGTTTTATAACAGTAAGCGTCGGCATGGTTCGAGTGATCATATGCCACCAACTGAATACGAAAACCAATATTATCAGCGGCTCGGAAGTGTCTAGATTATCTGTGGCGATTCACTTTCAATTGCAGGCAGCCGAAAGGAGTCATGGCTGGTAATTTGAACATAATTGCAGTTAGTCATTTCCGCCATACCACCAGGGTATAAATTTGCAGGTGAACGACTCGCGGGGTAGCCGCAAGAAATGGGAGATGAAACAGAATCCGCGTCAGATCACATCAGGAGAAATCCTGGCAAATATTTATTGCGAAGTAGATCACAAATACCCAACAAACAGCCAAAGCAAAAACGTGAACAACTTCACATTTAAGTACCTTTTCCAGCCTATTTCCGCGTAATGATGTTTTTTTATACCGGTGTTTTGTGATCGAAATCACATTAAGTAATGCCGTAAACCCTATATTTACGTGACATTGATCACATTAAAAGTCATCGACTGGACAGTTGAACGATTCAGTGCCAGATTTCGCAGTATCTACAGGGTCCGGCTACCTCCTGCCGCTACATTAACAAACCTCGGGCTTTCAGCCTGCGCGATAGCAAACATAAGAAGGGGTGTTTTTATGTCATCCGATATTAAGATCAAGGTGCAAAGCTTTGGTCGATTCCTCAGCAACATGGTGATGCCAAATATCGGCGCGTTTATCGCGTGGGGTATTATCACCGCATTATTCATTCCGACAGGGTGGTTGCCGAACGAAACGCTGGCGAAGCTGGTCGGCCCGATGATCACCTATCTGCTGCCGCTGTTGATCGGTTATACCGGTGGTAAGCTGGTTGGCGGCGAACGCGGCGGCGTAGTGGGCGCGATTACCACCATGGGCGTGATCGTCGGTGCTGATATGCCGATGTTCCTCGGTGCGATGATCGCAGGTCCGCTGGGCGGCTGGGCTATCAAGCATTTCGACGGCTGGGTAGACGGTAAGATCAAGTCCGGTTTTGAGATGCTGGTGAATAACTTCTCCGCTGGCATCATCGGGATGATCCTCGCCATTCTGGCATTCCTTGGCATTGGCCCATTGGTTGAAGCACTGTCCAAAATCCTGGCGGCAGGCGTTAACTTCATGGTTGTCCATGACATGCTGCCGCTGGCGTCTATCTTCGTTGAACCGGCGAAAATCCTGTTCCTTAACAACGCCATCAACCACGGTATTTTCTCACCGCTGGGCATTCAGCAGTCCCATGAGATGGGTAAATCCATCTTCTTCCTGATTGAAGCTAACCCGGGTCCGGGTATGGGCGTTCTGCTGGCATACATGTTCTTCGGTCGCGGCAGCGCTAAGCAGTCTGCAGGCGGCGCGGCTATCATCCACTTCCTGGGTGGTATCCACGAAATTTACTTCCCGTACGTGCTGATGAACCCGCGTCTGATCCTGGCCGTTATCCTCGGCGGTATGACTGGCGTATTTACGCTGACTATCCTGAACGGTGGTCTGGTGTCTCCGGCCTCTCCGGGTTCTATCCTGGCCGTACTGGCAATGACGCCGAAGGGCGCTTACTTCGCCAACATCGCGGCAATTTGTGCGGCAATGGCGGTCTCCTTTGTGGTCTCGGCGATTCTGCTGAAAACCAGCAAAGTGAAAGAAGAAGATGACATTGATGCGGCAACCCGTCGTATGCAGGACATGAAAGCGGAATCCAAAGGCGCATCTCCGCTGGCAGCGGGCGACGTGACCAACGACCTGAGCCATGTGCGTAAAATCATCGTCGCCTGCGATGCCGGCATGGGTTCCAGTGCCATGGGTGCGGGCGTACTGCGTAAGAAAGTGCAGGATGCAGGTCTGTCTCAGATTTCCGTCACCAACAGCGCGATTAACAATCTGCCGCCGGATGTGGATCTGGTCATTACCCACCGTGACCTGACCGAACGCGCTATGCGCCAGGTTCCGCAGGCACAGCACATTTCGCTGACCAACTTCCTCGACAGTGGTCTGTACTCCAATCTGACCGAACGTCTGGTCGCTGCACAGCGCCACAACGTGAACGAAGAGAAAGTCCGCGACCACCTGAAAGACAGCTTTGAAGAGGGTGATACCCACCTGTTTAAACTGGGTGCGGAGAATATCTTCCTGGGCCGTAAAGCCACCAACAAAGAAGAAGCGATTCGCTTTGCCGGTGAGCAACTGGTGAAAGGCGGCTATGTTGAGCCAGAGTACGTCGAGGCGATGCTGGACCGCGAAAAACTGACCCCGACTTACCTCGGCGAGTCCATCGCTGTACCGCACGGTACGGTTGAAGCCAAAGACCGCGTGCTGAAAACCGGCGTGGTGTTCTGCCAGTATCCGGAAGGCGTACGCTTCGGCGAAGAAGAAGACGATATCGCCCGCCTGGTCATTGGTATCGCTGCACGTAACAACGAGCACATCCAGGTGATTACCAGCCTGACCAACGCGCTGGATGACGAATCCGTGATCGAACGTCTGGCCCATACCACCAGCGTGGATGAAGTTCTGGAACTGCTGGCTGGCCGTAAGTAAACCCCCGTTGCCCGATGGCGCTACGCTTATCGGGCCTACGGTTTCCTCTCCCGCAAGGGAGAGGGTTTGGGTGAGGGGAAATCTATGCGGTCCCTCACCCCAGCCCTCTTGGGTAAAAACATTAATGAAGGTTAATACTATGAAAGCATTACATTTTGGCGCAGGTAATATCGGTCGTGGCTTTATCGGCAAACTGCTGGCGGACGCGGGGATACAACTGACGTTCGCGGATGTAAATCAGGTCGTGCTCGATGCCCTGAATGCCCGTCATAGCTATCAGGTTCATGTGGTCGGTGAAAACGAGCAGATTGATACCGTTTCCGGCGTCAACGCGGTGAGCAGCATCGGCGATGATGTCGTTGAACTGATTGCCCACGTAGATTTAGTCACCACCGCCGTTGGTCCGGTCGTGCTTGAGCGCATCGCACCTGCCATCGCTAAAGGGCTGGTTAAACGCAAGGCGCAGGGCATCGCGACTCCGCTGAATATCATCGCCTGTGAGAACATGGTGCGCGGCACGACCCAGCTGAAAGGCCACGTCATGAACGCGCTGGCAGATGAAGACAAAGCCTGGGTTGAAGAACATGTTGGCTTCGTCGATTCCGCCGTAGACCGCATCGTTCCCCCTTCCGCTTCTGCGACCAACGATCCGCTGGAAGTCACCGTCGAAACCTTCAGCGAGTGGATTGTCGACAAGACGCAATTTAAAGGCGAACTGCCAAACATCCCGGGAATGGAATTAACTGATAACCTGATGGCATTTGTCGAACGTAAACTCTTCACGCTGAACACCGGGCATGCTATAACCGCGTACCTCGGAAAATTGACCGGTCATCAGACCATCCGTGACGCGATTCTCGACGAGAAAATCCGCGCAGTGGTAAAAGGTGCGATGGAAGAGAGCGGCGCGGTACTGATCAAACGCTATGGCTTTGATGCGGCAAAACATGCAGCATATATTCAGAAAATCCTCGGTCGCTTTGAAAACCCGTATCTGAAAGATGACGTTGAGCGCGTTGGCCGTCAGCCACTGCGTAAACTGAGCGCGGGCGACCGTCTGATTAAACCGCTGCTGGGCACGCTGGAGTACGGCCTGCCGCACACGAATCTGGTTATCGGTATTGCGGCAGCAATGCACTATCGCAGCGAAGAAGATCCGCAGGCACAGGAACTGGCCGCGCTGATTGACGAAAAAGGTCCGCAGGCCGCGCTGGCGCAGGTTTCCGGTCTGGATGCCAATAGTGATGTGGTGGCGGAGGCGGTTAACGCATATAACGCGACCAAATGATTGAGAATGTGGCGCAGGTCTGCCTGCGCCCAAATGACAGATTGTCAGATATGCAGGCAATAATGGAACAAACGCAGGCCTTTGAAAATCGTGTGCTTGAGCGTCTGAATGCTGGCAAAACCGTACGCAGCTTCCTCATCACCGCCGTAGAACTGCTCACCGAGGCGGTGAATATCCTTGTGCTTCAGGTATTTCGCAAAGATGACTATGCGGTAAAATATGCCGTAGAACCGTTGCTCGACGGCGACGGTCCGCTGGGCGATCTTTCCGTTCGTCTCAAGCTCATCTACGGTCTGGGCGTACTCAGCCGCCCGGAGTATGAAGATGCGGAACTACTGATGGCGCTGCGGGAAGAGTTAAACCATGACGGCAATGAATACGCGTTCACCGACGATGAGATTCTTGGTCCGTTTGGCGAACTTCACTGCGTAGCAGCACTCCCGCCGCCACCGCAGTTTGATACCTCAGACTCAGGTCTGCACGCCATGCAAATCCAGCGCTACCAGCAAATGGTACGCTCCACGATGGTACTTTCCCTGACCGAGCTGATTTCTAAAATCAGCTTAAAAAAAGCCTTTCAAAAATAAGACCCTGCAGGCTTACTTCTCTTCCTGCTGCGGTCGATACAGTTGCCGATAGTACGCCAGACGTTGCAGATACAGCTGCGCGTTCTCCTGTGGTATTTCAGAAGGGACTACGTCGCGCGGCGGTGTTTTATTCAGATATTCGCGAAAAGCCTGGCTGGAAGCCATAAAATCGACCGTCTTATCAATCAGAACCGAAACGTTCTCACCTATTTTCGCCATAATCTTCCCTCCTCCATGTATTAACCGCGCTCAGCCTGTGCGGTTGCTCATTTAAGTTTAGGATCGGTTGGGCGATTATATTGAGGAAAACGTGCTTCGCTATAAACCCGCCAATAAAAAGCGCCATGGCCAATCTTATCGCTTAAAGTTCCTTATTAATCAAAAAAGTAGCATTACCATTAGCTTAATAATACTTGCGGCATTTGATTATTTATCTTCGATTAGTTGTGAATAATCCCGCTCTGCGCGCATACTATAGGATATTCATCCTATTTTTATCAGAAGCTATCCTATGAAAGAAGTCGAAAAAAACGAAATTAAACGCCTGAGCGATCGTCTTGACGCTATCCGCCACCAGCAGGCTGACCTGTCCCTGGTTGAAGCCGCCGACAAATATGCCGAGCTGGAGCAAGAGAAAGAAACTCTGGAAACTGAGATCGCACGACTGCGTGAAGTACACGGCCAGAAGCTGAGCAAAGAAGCGCAAAAGCTCAGCAAACTCCCGTTCCGTCGTGCCATCACCAAAAAAGAACAGGCCGACATGGGCAAGCTGAAGAAGAGCGTGCGCGGCCTGATCGTCGTTCACCCGATGACCGAGCTTGGCCGTGAAATGGGCCTGAAAGAGATGACGGGCTTCGCGAAAAGCGAGTTCTAATCTGTCACCGGGCAACACTCGCTTGCCCGGTCCTTAACTTCCCTTCGTAATTGGCCCTACCAATTTCAGTCAGATCCTACCAATACCTCACATTTCATTAAAATGTGCGTACAATACCGTTGCCAATAAATAACATTTGATTAACCATTCATTGTCATTACCCCTACACAACAATATTGGCAGGGCCACTTTTACACATAGTGTGACGAAGAGATGAGCACAGACTCATTGCATTATGTCAGCGGCCCCCAGGAGACCTGCAATGAATCTCTGGCAACAAAACTACGACCCGGCCGGTAACATCTGGCTTTCCAGTCTGATCGCATCGCTCCCCATCCTGTTCTTTTTCTTCGCCCTGATTAAGCTCAAGCTGAAAGGCTACGTTGCGGCGTCATGGACGGTGGTGATCGCTTTGTCGGTCGCCCTGCTGTTTTACAAAATGCCGGTCGATCACGCGCTGGCCTCCGTGGTGTACGGTTTCTTCTATGGTCTGTGGCCGATAGCCTGGATCATCATTGCAGCGGTGTTTGTCTATAAAATCTCGGTTAAAACCGGGCAGTTCGACATCATCCGCTCATCCATTCTCTCAATTACCCCTGACCAGCGTCTGCAAATGCTGATTGTCGGTTTCTCCTTTGGGGCATTCCTCGAAGGGGCCGCGGGCTTCGGTGCGCCGGTGGCGATAACCGCCGCGCTGCTGGTTGGTCTTGGTTTTAACCCACTGTATGCAGCAGGCTTGTGCCTGATCGTAAACACCGCGCCGGTAGCGTTTGGCGCGATGGGAATTCCTATTCT
This sequence comes from Citrobacter sp. Cy070, assembly GCF_030332245.1. NCBI lineage: Bacteria > Pseudomonadati > Pseudomonadota > Gammaproteobacteria > Enterobacterales > Enterobacteriaceae > Citrobacter > Citrobacter sp. Cy070. The sequence continues at coordinate 86,017 of NZ_JAOWIG010000087.1, read as the reverse complement.
GGTTGCCGGTCAGGTCACCGGGCTGGACAGCTTTGAGATTGGTCAGATGGTTGGCCGCCAACTACCGTTCCTGACGATTATCGTACTGTTCTGGATCATGGCGATTATGGACGGCTGGCGCGGCGTGAAAGAGACCTGGCCTGCGGTGATGGTCGCGGGCGGCTCGTTTGCTATCGCGCAGTACCTCAGCTCTAACTTTATCGGGCCGGAACTGCCGGACATCATCTCTTCTCTGGTTTCTCTGGTGTGTCTGACGCTGTTCCTGAAGCGCTGGCAGCCGGTACGCATCTTCCGTTTTGGCGATATGGGGGCTTCACAGGTCGATATGGACCTGTCGCGCACCCGCTACACCGCCGGGCAAATCATCCGCGCCTGGTCGCCGTTCCTGTTCCTGACCGCCACCGTCACACTGTGGAGCATCCCGCCGTTTAAAGCGCTGTTTGCCCCTGGCGGGGCGATGTACCACTGGGTCGTCAACATTCCGGTTCCGTTCCTCGATAAGCTGGTAGCCCGCATGCCGCCGGTGGTACACGAAGCCACAGCCTACGCGGCGGTGTACAAGTTCGACTGGTTCTCGGCAACCGGCACCGCCATCCTGTTTGCCGCGCTGCTGTCTATCGTCTGGCTGAAGATGAAACCCTCCGCCGCTCTGCAGACCTTTGGCAGTACGCTGAAAGATCTGGCGCTGCCTATTTACTCCATCGGAATGGTGCTGGCATTCGCATTTATCTCTAACTACTCCGGGCTGTCTTCAACGCTGGCGTTAGCACTGGCTCACACGGGCAGCGCGTTCACTTTCTTCTCGCCGTTCCTCGGCTGGCTGGGGGTATTCCTGACGGGCTCTGATACCTCGTCAAACGCCTTGTTCGCAGCGCTACAGGCAACGGCAGCGCAGCAAATCGGTGTTTCTGACGTATTGATGGTAGCGGCAAATACCACCGGCGGCGTAACCGGCAAGATGATCTCTCCGCAGTCTATCGCCATCGCCTGTGCGGCAGTGGGACTGGTTGGCAAAGAGTCTGATCTGTTCCGCTTCACCGTCAAACACAGCCTGATTTTCACCTGCATGGTGGGTGTGATTACCACGCTGCAGGCCTATGTCTTAACCTGGATGATTCCATGATTGTGATGCCCAGACGCCTGTCAGACGAGGTCGCATCTCGTGTGCGGGCGCTGATTGAAGAACAACAGCTGGAAGCGGGCATGAAGTTGCCCGCCGAGCGCCAGCTGGCCGTACAGCTCGGCGTGTCGCGCAATTCGCTGCGCGAGGCGCTGGCAAAGCTGGTAAGTGAAGGCGTGTTGATTAGCCGTCGTGGTGGTGGGACGTTTATCCGCTGGCAGCATGAAGCGTGGTCCGAACAAAACATTGTTCAGCCGCTGAAAAGCCTGATGGCGGACGACCCTGATTACAGCTTCGATATTCTCGAAGCCCGCCACGCCATTGAGGCCAGCACCGCCTGGCACGCCGCCATGCGCGCCACAGCCGCCGACAAAGAGAAAATCAGGCTCTGTTTCGAGGCCACACAAAGTGAAGATCCGGATCTCGCTTCACAAGCAGACGTTCGCTTTCACCTTGCCATCGCTGAAGCCTCGCACAACGTGGTGCTGCTACAGACCATGCGCGGTTTCTTCGACGTATTGCAGTCTTCGGTAAAACAGAGTCGCCAGCGTATGTACCTGGTGCCACCGGTATTTTCACAGCTCACAGAACAACACCTTGCTGCGCTGGACGCGATTGTCGCCGGGGATGCCGATGGCGCGCGTAAGGCGATGATGGCGCACCTCAGTTTTGTCCATACCACTATTAAACGCTTTGATGAAGACCAGGCCCGCCAGGCGCGTATCACTCGTCTGCCCGGTGACCATAATGAAATTAGCAGGGAGAACAACACATGATTATTTCAGCAGCCAGCGATTATCGCGCCGCAGCCCAGCGCATTCTGCCCCCTTTCCTGTTCCACTACATTGACGGTGGCGCGTACGCGGAGCATACCCTGCGCCGTAACGTGGAAGATTTATCAGAGGTGGCACTCCGCCAGCGCGTGCTGAAGAACATGTCAGATCTCAGTCTGGAAACCACCCTGTTTAATGAAAAACTGTCAATGCCGGTGGCCCTCGCGCCTGTCGGTTTATGCGGCATGTATGCACGCCGGGGCGAAGTTCAGGCCGCCGCCGCCGCTGATGCCAAAGGCATTCCGTTTACGCTTTCGACGGTATCCGTCTGCCCAATTGAAGAAGTCGCCCCGACCATCAGGCGTCCAATGTGGTTCCAGCTGTATGTCCTGCGCGATCGCGGCTTTATGCGTAACGCCCTGGAGCGAGCCAAAGCGGCGGGCTGCTCCACGCTGGTCTTTACCGTCGATATGCCCACGCCCGGCGCACGTTACCGTGACGCGCATTCCGGTATGAGCGGTCCAAATGCGGCACTGCGTCGCTACTGGCAGGCAGTCACCCATCCACAATGGGCATGGGACGTTGGCCTGAACGGTCGGCCGCATGATTTAGGCAATATTTCGACGTATCTTGGCAAACCCACCGGCCTTGAGGATTACATCGGTTGGCTGGCGAATAATTTCGATCCGTCCATCTCCTGGAAAGACCTCGAGTGGATCCGCGAATTCTGGGAGGGTCCGATGGTGATCAAAGGGATCCTCGATCCAGAAGATGCCCGCGACGCCGTACGCTTTGGCGCAGATGGCATTGTTGTTTCTAACCACGGTGGGCGCCAGTTAGATGGCGTGCTGTCTTCCGCCCGCGCACTGCCCGCCATTGCCGATGCGGTGAAGGGCGATATCACTATTCTGGCCGACAGCGGGATCCGTAACGGCCTGGACGTGGTGCGCATGATTGCGCTGGGTGCCGATAGCGTGCTGCTGGGCCGTGCTTATCTGTACGCGCTGGCAACACACGGACAGGCTGGTGTGGCGAATCTGCTGAACCTGATCGAGAAAGAGATGAAGGTGGCAATGACCCTGACCGGTGCAAAAACCATTAGCGAAATCAGCCGCGATTCGCTGGTACAGGAACTGGGCAAGAGCCTGCCTGCTGCGCTGGCACCTCTGGCCCAGGGTGATGCCGCGTGAGGGTGAATTAAATATCTGCTATTCTGCCCCCGTTATCAAGGGGGCAGTATGCTTAACATCGTTTTGTTCGAACCAGAAATCCCGCCAAATACCGGCAATATTATCCGTCTTTGCGCCAACACCGGCTTTCGTCTGCATATTATTGAGCCAATGGGCTTTACCTGGGACGACAAGCGCCTGCGTCGCGCGGGGCTGGATTACCATGAGTTTACCGCCGTGCTGCGCCACCCTGATTACGCCGCCTTTGCGGCCGCAGAAAACCCGCAACGTCTGTTTGCCCTGACTACCAAAGGTACGCCAGCGCATAGCGCGGTAAGCTATCAGGACGGGGATTATCTGATGTTTGGCCCGGAAACACGCGGTCTGCCTGCCAGTATTCTCGACGCGTTGCCTGCCGAACAAAAAATTCGTATTCCGATGATGCCGGACAGCCGCAGCATGAATCTGTCTAACGCGGTGTCAGTAGTGGTGTATGAGGCCTGGCGCCAGTTAGGTTATCCTGGCGCGGTATTACGCAGTTGATTTATGTCGGATGGTGGCTGACGCCTTATCCGACCTACGGAAGAATTTACCGTTTATTTTCGAGCGTTATCGGCGCAGTCAGGTTGGACACGGACCGCGCTTGCCGACCTGTGCATACACGCAGTACGTGAGGATGGCGAGCACAGCCCGGGTTCAAGATGACAAATAAGATAGCTCGAAATCAGATGCCATCGCCATACTCGAACGTATGATGAATCCCGTTGAAATGCTGATCCATATCCATAGATGGCTTATCGCTGTCAGGCTTGCCGACGATGCGCGCCGGAACACCTGCGGCGGTTGTATGCGGGGGTACCGGCTGTAAAACGACGGAACCTGCGCCAATCTTCGCGCCGCGTCCAACCTCGATATTGCCAAGGATTTTCGCGCCAGCGCCAATCATCACGCCTTCACGAATTTTCGGATGACGGTCGCCGCCTGCTTTACCGGTTCCGCCAAGCGTGACGGATTGCAAAATAGAGACGTCGTTTTCAATGACCGCCGTTTCGCCCACTACAATACCTGTAGCGTGGTCGAGCATAATACCGCGACCAATTTTTGCCGCCGGGTGGATGTCCACCTGGAAGGTAACAGAGACCTGATTTTGCAGGAAGATCGCCAGTGCCTGACGCCCCTGATGCCATAGCCAGTGGCCGATGCGGTAGGCCTGCAGCGCATGGAAGCCTTTCAGGTACAGAAGTGGGGTGGAATATTTATCGACTGCCGGGTCACGCGTACGTACCGCCTGGATATCGCAAGCCGCCGAGGCAATCATTTCAGGATCGGCCGCATAGGCCTCTTCCACGACTTCGCGAATCGCAATAGCAGGCATGATCGGAGAAGCGAGTTTATTCGCCAGCATATAGCTCAGCGCACTGCCGAGGTTTTCATGCTTGAGCAGCGTTGCGTGGTAAAAACTGGCCAGCATTGGCTCACATTCCGCCAGTGCCCGGGCTTCCGCTTTAATGTTTTTCCAGACGATATCCAGTTCTTCACACGGCATTGCGTACTCCAGAAGGTAGCAAAACGACCGACCCGTTCTTCGCGGGTCGGGTCGTTAGATTGAAACGGTTCCTTACGGCTAGTGGCTGCTTCGCTCGTCCTTGCGCGCACGACCTAATAACGTCAATGCTGCCTCGCGCGCATTTTTTCCGCAATACAATACTTGATAAATTTCCTCGGTTATTGGCATCTCGACACCAAAACGGTGCGCCAATTCACGAACTTCTTTCGTATTGCGGTAGCCTTCAACCACCTGACCAATCTTGTCCTGCGCGCCCTGCACGTCCATACCCTGGCCGAGCATCATGCCAAAACGACGGTTACGCGACTGGTTGTCGGTACAGGTCAGCACCAGATCGCCTAAACCCGCCATCCCCATAAAGGTGGCAGGATCGGCACCCAGCGCCGCGCCAAGGCGAGACATTTCGGTAAGCCCACGGGTGATCAATGCCGTTCGTGCGTTTGCACCAAAGCCGATGCCGTCAGACATCCCCGCGCCAATCGCAATCACGTTTTTTACCGCGCCGCCAAGCTGCACGCCAATGAAATCCGGGTTGCTATAGACGCGGAAGCTTTTGCCGCAGTGCAGCAACTGCTGGAGATCGTCAGCAAAGGCGTCGTCCGTCGAGGCCAGAGAAATCGCCGTCGGCATGCCCGCCGCCAGCTCTTTGGCGAACGTCGGACCGGAGATGACTGCCAGCGGGATAGAATCACCCAGCGCTTCGCGCGCGACGTCCTGCAGCAGACGCCCTGTTTCCGCTTCCAGACCTTTTGTCGCCCAGACCAGCCGCGCGTCAGGACGCATCAGCGGTTTGATATTACGCAGCACTTCGCCAAAGACATGGCTCGGCACCACCACCAGAATATTACGACTGGCGGCCAGCGCAGTGGCTAAATCACTTTCCAGGCGCAGCGTTTCGGGAAAAGGCACATCAGGGAGGAACGCGACGTTGCAGCGATCGTGCTCAAGGGTCGCGATATGTTTCGGATCATGGCCCCACAGGACAACCTGGTGGCCGTTTCTTGCCAGGGTGATAGCAAGAGCGGTGCCGTACGAGCCGGCACCAATCACAGTCATTGAAGCATTACTTTGGTTCATCAGGCATCCTGATGTTCTTCAGTACCTTCACCAGCCTGCTGCTGTAAATAGTTCATGAACAGCGCATCAAAGTTGACCGGCGCAAGGTTCAGTTGCGGGAATGTACCGCGTGAAACCAGGCTGGTGATGCATTCGCGGGCATACGGGAACAGAATGTTCGGGCAGTATGCGCCAAGGCAATGCGCCATCTGAGTCCCTTCAATACCACTGATGGAGAAAATACCGCCCTGCTGAACTTCGCACAGAAACGCAGTTTCTTCACCCAGAGAAGCCGTTACGGTGACACGCAGCACTACTTCATACACATCATCTGCCAGTTGGGTAGATGCGGTATCTAGATCCAGTTTAACCTCTGGCTGCCAATCTTTCTGGAAAACATGCGGTGCATTTGGCGCTTCGAAAGACACATCCTTGGTATAAATACGTTGGATCTGGAAAGCCATTTCAGTGTTATTTTGTTCTGACATGTTGAGAAAACCCTTTAGTGTTGTCCTTTAAATACTATCCGTACGCCTTAACGCAGCAGGGGATCCAGTCCACCACGCGCATCCAACGCATACAAGTCGTCACAACCACCAATGTGCTGTGCATCAATAAAAATCTGCGGAACCGTTGTACGGCCACTGCGCTTGATCATCTCTTCACGCTTCACGGCATCGCCGTCAATCGGAAGTTCCTGGAAACTCACACCCTTACTGTTCAACAGCGCCTTTGCGCGATGGCAAAACGGGCAGGTTGCTTTGGTATAGATCTCAATATTGGCCATGACTTATCTCCAGTGTTCTTTTACCCAGCGGTACGAAAGAAGACGGGTAAATTACTTGCCGCGAACCAGTGGCAGATTCTCGCCACTCCAGCCCGCTACGCCGTCTTTCAGTACAGATACCTGCTCAAAACCGGCTTTAATCAGCGCAGTTGCTGAATCCTGGCACTGCATACCAGAGCCATCAACCACAATAACAGGTTTGTTTTTGTGTTTTTCCAGCTCGCCAAAATTGTTGGCTTTGATTTCGCTCGGCAGCAGGTTCGTGGAGCCTGCGATATGACCTTTGCGGAAGTCGTCGCGCTGACGTAAATCAACAATCACCGCATCTTCTTTATTGATGAGACGTGTCGCTTCGCCGCGTGTAATTACCTTCACTTTTGAGGTCAGGCTCTTAAACGTGGTAAACAATACCGCCGCCAGTAACGCAATCCAGGCGATACTCAAGACAGGGTGGCGGCTAACAAATTGCATAATTTCTTGCATGGGGGGTAACAACTCCCGACTCAGTGATTAAAAAAACCAGGAAAGGAGTATACCTGCGCGTTGGCGCAAATACAGCCAGAGCGTGCATTGGATTGCATTTTTGCGGGGCGCTACGGAAAAAAAAATGTAAATCAGTGTTCCCCCTGGCACGCGATCCCTCATTATTTGATCTTCTGGGGCTACTTTATCGATTCAGCTGTAGTAAAATTACGCAATTATTTTTTATCTATTAAGTGTGAGGTTGTCGCAATGTCGGTTTCTAAAAAGCCTATGGTACTGGTGATTCTGGATGGCTACGGCTATCGTGAAGACAGCCAGGATAACGCTATTTTTAATGCCAAAACCCCGGTAATGGATGCTCTGTGGGCAAAACGTCCGCATACCCTGATTGATGCGTCTGGCCTGGAAGTCGGCCTGCCCGATCGCCAGATGGGCAACTCCGAAGTGGGTCACGTCAACCTGGGCGCGGGCCGTATCGTGTATCAGGATCTGACCCGTCTGGATGTGGAAATTAAAGAACGTACTTTCTTCGCTAACCCGGTGCTGACCGCCGCAGTTGATCAGGCAAAAAATAGCGGCAAAGCGGTACACATCATGGGTCTGCTGTCTGCCGGTGGCGTACACAGCCACGAAGATCACATCATGGCGATGGTAGAAATGGCAGCTGAACGCGGTGCTGAGAAAATCTATCTGCACGCTTTCCTTGATGGTCGTGATACCCCGCCGCGCAGCGCTGAACATTCACTGCAGAAATTCGAAGAGAAATTTGCCGCGCTGGGCAAAGGCCGCGTAGCGTCCATTATCGGTCGTTACTACGCTATGGACCGCGACAACCGTTGGGATCGCGTGGAACAGGCTTACGATCTGATGACGCTGGCGAAGGGCGAGTTCCAGTTCGCTACGGCGGTTGAAGGCCTGCAGGCTGCTTATGCCCGCGATGAAAACGACGAATTCGTCAAAGCGACCGTGATCCGTGCCGAAGGTCAGGCAGATGCAGCTATGGAAGATGGCGATACGCTGATTTTCATGAACTTCCGTGCTGACCGTGCGCGTGAAATTACCCGTGCGTTTGTTAACGCTGACTTCGACGGATTCGCCCGTAAGAAAGTCGTTAACCTTAACTTTGTGATGCTGACCGAATACGCGGCAGACATCAAAACTGCGGTGGCTTACCCACCTGCGTCTCTGGCCAACACCCTTGGCGAGTGGATGGCAAAGAATGACAAAACGCAGTTGCGTATTTCCGAAACCGAAAAATACGCGCACGTAACCTTCTTCTTTAACGGCGGCGTAGAAGAGCCGTTCAAAGGCGAAGACCGTATTCTGATCAACTCGCCAAAAGTCGCCACCTACGATCTGCAGCCGGAAATGAGCTCTGCTGAACTGACCGAAAAACTGGTTGCGGCGATTGAGAGCGGGAAATACGACACCATCATTTGTAACTACCCGAACGGCGACATGGTCGGCCATACCGGGGTGATGGAAGCAGCGGTTAAAGCGGTTGAAGCGCTGGATCACTGCGTTGAGCAGGTGGCTAAAGCGGTTGAATCCGTTGGCGGCCAGCTGCTGATCACCGCTGACCACGGGAACGCAGAGCAAATGCGCGATCCGTCCACCGGTCAGGCGCATACCGCGCACACCAACCTGCCGGTTCCACTGATTTATGTCGGTGGTAAAAACGTCAAAGCAGTTGAAGGTGGCAAACTTTCTGATATCGCCCCGACCATGCTGACGCTGATGGGTATGGAAATCCCGCAAGAGATGACTGGTAAGCCGCTGTTCATCGTGGAATAATCCCTCCCCATGAGGGGAAAGGCGATTAATACCATCACTCGGGCCGTGAAACTGCGTAAGTTTTCAGTCAGGCCCTTGTTCTACGCCAGCGCGCTTAGCGCTGGCGTATTGTTGTGCGCCTTTTCCGCCCATGCGGACGAGCGCGATCAGCTCAAATCCATTCAGGCCGATATCGCGGCAAAAGAACGCGCGGTACGCCAACAACAACAACAACGCGCCACCCTCCTTGCTCAGCTTAAAGCTCAGGAACAGGCTATCGCCGTTGCCGCAAGGCAGCTGCGCGAAACGCAAAACTCCCTGGCACAGCTGAATGCGCAAATCGCTGAGATGAATGCCGCACTCGCGAAGCTGGAAAAGCAGCGGGCAGCGCAAGAGCGCAGTCTGGCAGCCCAGTTGGATGCTGCGTTTCGCCAGGGTGAACATACTGGTATTCAGCTCATCCTCAGCGGTGAAGAGACTCAGCGCGGGCAACGCCTGCAGGCCTATTTCGGCTATCTGAACCAGGCGCGCCAGGAGACTATCGCACAGCTGAAGCAAACCCGCGAAGAGGTCGACTCGCAGAAAGCCGAGCTGGAAGATAAGCAAAGCGAACAGCAGACGCTGCTGTACGAACAGCGTGCACAGCAGGCGAAACTGGAGCAGGCGCGTAATGAACGCCAGAAAACGCTCGCGGGTCTGGAGTCGTCGATTCAACAAGGTCAGCAGCAGTTAGGCGAGATGCGCGCCAACGAATCCCGCCTGCGCAACAGTATTGCTCGCGCCGAAGCCGCCGCGAAAGCCCGTGCAGAGCGTGAAGCACGTGAGGCGCAGGCTGTACGTGATAAGCAACAGGAAGCATCACGCAAAGGCTCGACCTATAAGCCAACTGAAAGCGAGAAATCACTGATGTCTCGTACCGGCGGGTTAGGTTCACCACGCGGTCAGGCGTTCTGGCCCGTTCGTGGTCCAACGCTGCATCGCTATGGCGAACAGCTGCAAGGTGAGCTACGTTGGAAAGGGATGGTTATTGGCGCATCCGAAGGTACCGAAGTCAAAGCCATCGCCGATGGTCGCGTCATTCTGGCGGACTGGCTGCAGGGCTATGGCCTGGTGGTCGTCGTTGAGCACGGTAAAGGCGATATGAGCCTCTACGGTTATAACCAGAGCGCGCTGGTCAGCGTCGGTACGCAGGTTCGCGCCGGGCAGCCTATTGCACTTGTGGGTAGCAGCGGCGGTCAGGGCAGGCCGGCGCTCTATTTCGAAATTCGTCGCCAGGGTCAGGCGGTCAATCCACAGCCGTGGTTGGGAAGATAAGTTTTGCCTCAGTTTCGTCGTACTTTGCTCTCACTCGCCAGCCTGCTGGCATTCGCAACACCTGTTTTCGCCGGCAAACTTGCTATCGTTATTGATGATTTCGGCTACCGTCCCCACACAGAAAATCAGGTGCTGGCAATGCCTTCCACTGTCTCTGTTGCCGTTCTGCCAAACGCGCCACATGCGCGTGAAATGGCGACTAAAGCGCATAACAGTGGACATGAAGTGTTGATCCATCTGCCGATGGCTCCACTGAGCAAGCAACCGCTGGAAAAAGACACGTTACGCCCGGAGATGAGCAGCGAAGAAATTGAACGGATTATTCGCGACGCGGTAAGCAAAGTGCCGTATGCAGTGGGACTGAATAATCACATGGGGAGTGCGATGACGTCCAGCCTGTTCGGCATGCAGAAGGTGATGCAAGCTCTGGAACGCTACGACCTCTACTTCCTCGACAGTATGACCATCGGCAACAGCCAGGCCATGCGCGCGGCGGCAGGAACCGGAGTGAAGGTCATCAAACGCAAAGTCTTCCTCGACGATACACAAAACGAAGCGGATATTCGCCGTCAGTTTAATCGTGCAGTCGATCTTGCTCGCCGTAACGGGTCAGCGATTGCCATCGGGCACCCCCACCCTTCTACGGTACGAGTGTTGCAGCAGATGCTGTATAGCCTGCCAGCCGATATTACGCTGGTTCGTCCGAGCAGCCTGCTTAATGAGCCGCAGGTAGATACTTCCAGACCTAATCTCACTCCACCGAGAAACGGTACGCCAGATGCGCCGCGTAATCCTTTCCGTGGGGTGAAGCTGTGCAAACCGAAACAACCTCTGGAGCCGGTTTACGCCAGCCGATTCTTTAGCGTGCTAGGAGAAAGCATCACACAAAGCACGCTGGTGCAGTATATGAGACTGCAGTGGCAAGGCTGGGGGAACACATCTTCACCCAGCACCATGAACGCTAACGTAGATTAAGCGCTTTTCGGGCAATACGCGAAGGCGTTGATTTTTTATCGCGCCATTTCCATAGACGGAATGACCATAGCAGTGCCTGGTACAATACTTTGGCACTGCGGACGTTAGTTATCATGCGCTTATACATACCAGAGACAAAAATCTCTGCGATCATACGCTGACGAATATGCACATCCTGTTCTTTACGGACTGCATGGCATACGCGCAATGCTTCATAGGTAACTTGCTGATGAAATTCCGGATAAATAGTAATCCGATCGGCATATTCACGATTCAACCTATCCAATAACCGCGTAATTTTAATATAGTGCCGCTGGTAGTTGAGATTTTTTAAACCTTGTCGTTTAAGACGGCTGATTGATTGATCATGTAAGAAGTATTTATATAAAGATTGCTCGGTATATCGCACTCGTACAGCGTTAAACATAAACTCCGTCGTCCAGACAATATCCTGATGATGTAACCCCGGAATAAATGTTATTTTATTTTTCTCAATAACATCCCGGCGATAAATTCCCATCCAGACCACATGTGTCCAGCGGCGTGAAGCCAACGCCATACGTAACCAGTCAGGGCCGGTCAACACCCCCGTAGACCGAAGACGATCCGTCGGTATTGATTGCCAGGTGTGCCCCGTTTCAAGAATGCACCAGTCGGAATTACACTGAGCTAAATCCAGGTCATCCTGAATTGCCATGGTCATCAGGGTTTCGTACATATTGGGATAAACCAGGTCATCGGCATCGACAAATGCAACATAATCACCTTTGGCCGCTTCCAGGCCACGGTTACGCGCTACGGATGCCCCTGCGTTAGCCTGATGCAACAACCGTACATGGGGATAGTTATCCGCATAATGTTGTGCAATATCAACAGAGTTATCCGTTGAACCATCATTCACAATGATGATCTCTAGCGCAGTCCATGTCTGTGCGATCAAAGATTCCATGCAATCCCGAAAACTATCACCCACGTTATATAACGGAATAATAACACTCAACATATTTGTGCAGTTTCTCATCAGCTAACTAACCCAGGTTTGTCATTACGCTGATGACTTTTACTACAGTTTCATTAAGGAATTATTAAGGTTAGAACGTATTTATGGGCAGAAACGCTGCAGCGAAAGCGTCCGGTTTGAGAAAGATGCCCTGCTACACCTGCGTTCAGCAGGTTGATGATAGCTCAGATCGTCTACATATTGAGGTACACAACCTGTATACTCTATTCCTATGAATTAACGTACTCTATAGGCTGATATTGAGGGAAAAGATGGCCATCAGTAAGACACACGAAAAAGGTTTTACGGTCTATTGCAAAGAGACCAGAAAAGACCTTAAGTCACTGATGAATAAATACATCAAAAAAGAAATCAGTGGCAAACCGCTGAGCAGTGGTAACGCATTGCGCAGCGTGGAGTTGGTCGAGTACAACTCACAAAAATTTATCATCAAAAACGACCGTGAAGTTGATCCACGATTTGAGAAAAAATTACAGAACTTTACCTCCGGCCCTTTCTATTCCCGGCTGATCAGGAAGCTGGACAGGCTCCCGCCGGAAATGCGCATCTGTACTGCCGATCTCTACTATGCTGCTGAGAAAACACGTTTTCGCCAGTGCCATGATGTTTATACTATTCATGAATATATTGAAGGGGTTCCTTTAAGGGAAATTAACCAGCAGAATGCTGACGAGGTAAAGCAATGCGTACTGCGTCTTCACAAGGCCGGACTGGCATCAAATGACATTCACCCAGGGAATTTCATTCGCACACCAACGGGTGAGTTAAGGATTATTGACCTGTCCTGTAAGGGAAATATGAAGGTCTGCCAGGCAAATGACATTCTGGCATTACAACGAAAATATAATATTAACGTTAAAGGCAGAGGGTTAATTTATAAACTCATCCTGCTTAAAGAAAATATAAGATCGTTATCCAGAAAGATCCGCGGAAAATAAAATCTATGGTTTATACGGCCAGATAGCGATATCTGGCCGTAATTAACATTGAATGCACCTTGCGCATTCAATCCCAGCTCAGGATCACTTTCCCTGACTGGCCTGAACGCATCGCGTCAAAGCCCTGCTGGAATTCATCGATGGAGAATCGATGGGTGATGATCGGCGACAAATCCAGACCAGACTGGATCAGTGCAGCCATTTTGTACCATGTCTCAAACATCTCACGACCGTAGATACCTTTAATAAACAGTCCTTTAAAGATAACTTTCGTCCAGTCGATGGACATATCAGATGGCGGAATACCCAGCATAGCAATACGGCCACCGTGATTCATGGTGTCCAGCATGGTGCGGAACGCTGGCGGCGCCCCAGACATTTCCAGACCCACATCGAACCCTTCGGTCATCCCCAGCTCGGCCATCACGTCGGTCAGGTTCTCTTTCGAGACGTTGACTGCGCGGGTAATGCCCATTTTACGCGCCAGCTCCAGACGGTACTCATTAACATCTGTAATCACTACGTGGCGAGCACCAACGTGCTTCGCTACCGCTGCAGCCATAATGCCAATCGGACCCGCACCGGAAACCAGCACATCTTCGCCAACCAAATCAAACGACAGCGCCGTGTGTACCGCGTTACCGAATGGATCGAAGATGGAAGCTAAATCATCGGAGATATTGTCCGGGATTTTAAAGGCGTTAAACGCCGGGATCACCAGATATTGTGCAAAACAGCCTGGACGGTTTACGCCGACACCGGTGGTATTGCGGCACAGGTGAGTACGGCCACCGCGGCAGTTACGGCAATGTCCGCAGGTAATGTGGCCTTCACCGGAAACGCGATCGCCGATTTTGAAGCCTTTAACTTCCTGGCCGATGCCAACAACTTCACCGACATATTCATGCCCTACAACCATTGGAACCGGGATGGTTTTTTGCGACCATTCATCCCAGTTATAAATGTGAACGTCAGTCCCGCAGATGGCTGTTTTACGGATTTTAATCAGCAAATCGTTATGGCCGACTTCCGGTTCAGGAACGTCGGTCATCCAAATGCCTTCTTCCGCTTTCAGTTTGGATAACGCTTTCATTTCACATCCTCAGGCAATAACGCCCAGTTGTTTACCAATGCGTGTGAACGCGTCGACTGCACGCGTAATCTGCTCAGGGGTATGTGCCGCAGACATCTGGGTACGAATACGCGCCTGGCCTTTTGGAACCACCGGATAGAAGAATCCGGTAACGTAAATCCCCTCTTTTTGCAGTTCGCGGGCAAACGCCTGCGCAACAACCGCATCACCCAGCATTACCGGAATAATCGCGTGATCGGACCCTGCCAGCGTGAAGCCTGCTGCGGACATTTGCTCACGGAATTGACGCGCATTCGCCCACAGACGATCGCGCAGGTCGCTACCCGCCTCAACCATCTCCAGCACCTTAATGGAAGCAGCAACAATTGCCGGAGCCAGTGAGTTAGAGAACAAATACGGACGGGAACGTTGACGCAGCCACTCAACAACTTCTTTACGTGCCGCAGTGTAACCACCAGATGCGCCGCCGAGTGCTTTGCCCAGCGTGCCGGTGATGATGTCCACACGACCCATCACGTCACAGTATTCATGGGAGCCACGACCATTTTCACCGACAAAACCGACGGCATGGGAATCATCAACCATGACCAGCGCATCATATTTGTCTGCCAGATCGCATACGCCTTTCAGGTTAGCGATCACACCATCCATAGAGAACACGCCATCAGTGGCGATCAGGATATGACGAGCGCCCGCTTCACGTGCTTCTTTCAGACGCGCTTCCAGCTCGACCATATCGTTGTTGGCGTAACGGAAACGTTTTGCTTTACACAGACGAACGCCATCAATGATAGAAGCGTGGTTCAGAGCATCAGAGATAATGGCATCTTCTGCTCCCAGCAGCGTTTCGAACAGGCCGCCGTTGGCGTCAAAGCAAGAAGAGTAAAGAATGGCATCTTCCATACCGAGGAATGCCGCCAGTTTTTGCTCCAGTTGCTTATGGGTGTCTTGAGTGCCACAAATAAAGCGCACCGAGGCCATACCAAATCCGTGAGAATCCATACCCGCTTTTGCCGCTGCAATCAGTTCCGGGTGGTTAGCCAGCCCTAAGTAGTTGTTCGCACAAAAGTTAATAACATGGCTTCCGTCAGCCACGGTGATATCAGCCTGCTGAGCAGACGTAATAATGCGCTCTTCTTTAAACAACCCCTCCGCGCGTGCGGTTTCCAGATCGTTCGTTAACTGCTTATAAAAATTCCCACGCATTGCAATTCTCCAGACTGGGCAAATTTCAGCACATATTACCCAATGCTATTGGTTTGTACGAGATGACTCATCATGACTTGTCTAAAATGCAGCATAAATCACGTGTACCCACATAACCTTTCAGGAATGACAGACCTGGCATCACAACCTGACTTACGTTGTCGCGTCATCAATGGCCTGAGACGCTGATGACGGTGCCAGAGTAAATCCTGCCATAGCAAAGGCCTTATTAACCTTAATGATATAGTTATCTTCGTAGAATTCCTCAATCGCCTGCTGAATCTGTTCGCCGGCAGGCAACGTTTTTCCATCAACAATACCTTGTAGCAAGGAAACAAATTTTTCCGGTTCATCAGTAGGGTATAAATTACCGTTTATCCCTTCTTTGATAATGTCTGCAGGCCCCGTTTCGCAATCAGAGCTAATGGCATAAACACCGTGAGCACTGGCTTCAACCAGAACCATAACGAAACCTTCAAAATGAGAAGTTAGCAGCAGGCAGGTGATATTTTTTAGCGTATTTTGAATATATTCCCATGGTGATTTCTGCCAACCATGCCAGTGAATATTTCCACTAATCCCCAACGTTTCAGCTAATGCCGTTAAGGTATCAACATCCGGGCCGGTGCCGACAATATCTAAGGACCACTTCCCTTTTAGTTTAGCCAACCCGTTGAAAAGACTGCGTACATTTTTCTGTCCATCTGCCACAACCCTGCCTACATACACAAACCGGGCATGCTTCTCAGGGGTAGGGATACGGATATCGCATCGCGCAACGGGATTGTAAATCGTTGCAATAGTGCTTTTTTCTATTCCCATCTCAATGAGCTGCTGAGTTATCCCTGAGCTAATTGAAAGATGATAGTCAGCTTTATTAATATACTTGATTTTTTTCTTATAATTATTTTTGTAGAAGTTAAAAATAGAGAAGTGAAACCATGAAAATATTTTCACCTGCTTGCTTGTATATTTCCTTGCAACGTGACTGATGTAACATGAAAGCGTATCCAGGGAAACAATTATATCTGGACTTTCCTGAAGAATAATTTTTCGCAAACCATAAGCAAAACTTAGTCTTCTTAATTTAGTTATTTTTATATTAGAAGATAGATGACAATAGCGCTGCCCTGTGAGCCAGTCATTATTGACATTGCTATTATTATTTTTCTTAAAAAAAACAAAAGAGACATCAATATCAGGGTCTTGCGTTCGCAGCAGCTTCACCAAATTAATACATACCGTCTCCATACCTCCGAGGCCACTGGTTTCATAACCTGTAATAATTATCTTCTTAAGTTGCATATATTATTTTCATTCCAACGACTATTGTCAGTCCCAACACAGTGCTTTACCTTGCTTATTCATTCGTTGATGGCTCCGAAAAAGCCGGCACCGCGCGCCTGAACATCCATTTACGACGTGAATCATACACCACCAGACCCTAACTATTTCAATTAAGAATGACTGAAGCAATAATCAGTACACATGTCACACGCCACATGACGCGACGTACTGCTGAAGCCGAAGCCATGTAGTGATATGATTAGAGGTATTCGTGTCTGAGATTGTCTCTGACTCCATAATTCGAAGGTTACATTTATGATCATCGTTACCGGCGGCGCGGGCTTTATCGGCAGCAACATCGTTAAGTCCCTGAATGACAAAGGCATCACCGATATTCTGGTGGTGGACAACCTGAAAGACGGCACCAAGTTTGTGAATCTGGTGGATCTGAATATTGCTGACTATATGGACAAGGAAGACTTCCTGATCCAGATTATGGCCGGGGAAGATTTCGGCGATATCGAAGCGATTTTCCACGAAGGCGCGTGCTCTTCCACTACCGAGTGGGATGGCAAGTATATGATGGACAACAACTATCAATACTCCAAAGAGCTGCTGCACTACTGTCTGGAGCGTGAAATTCCTTTCCTGTATGCCTCTTCTGCAGCAACGTACGGCGGTCGTACCTCTGACTTCATCGAATCTCGTGAATATGAGAAGCCGCTGAACGTCTATGGCTACTCAAAATTCCTGTTCGACGAATATGTACGCCAGATCCTGCCAGAAGCAAATTCTCAGATCGTTGGCTTCCGTTATTTCAACGTCTACGGACCGCGCGAAGGTCACAAAGGCAGCATGGCGAGCGTCGCTTTCCATCTCAATACTCAGCTCAATAACGGCGAAACACCCAAGCTGTTCGAAGGAAGTGAAAACTTCAAACGTGATTTCGTCTATGTCGGCGATGTTGCAGCAGTAAACCTGTGGTTCCTGGAAAACGGGGTTTCCGGCATCTTTAACCTCGGTACTGGTCGCGCAGAGTCTTTCCAGGCCGTCGCGGATGCCACGCTGGCATACCACAAAAAAGGCAGCATTGAGTACATTCCGTTCCCGGAAAAACTGAAGGGCCGCTATCAGGCATTTACTCAGGCGGATCTGACTAACCTGCGCGCTGCGGGCTATGACAAGCCGTTTAAGACCGTTGCTGAAGGCGTAACGGAATATATGGCCTGGCTGAACCGCGACGCTTAAGGCAGGCAATCTATGAGGATTCTGGTGGTTGGCCCGTCCTGGGTGGGCGACATGATGATGTCGCAAAGTCTCTATCGCACGCTCAAGGCGCGCTATCCCCAGGCCATAATCGACGTGATGGCACCTGCATGGTGCCGTCCGCTGCTGTCGCGTATGCCTGAAGTCAACGACGCCATCGCCATGCCGCTGGGACACGGCGCGCTGGAGATTGGCGAGCGCCGCAAACTGGGCCACAGTTTGCGTGATAAACGCTACGATCGCGCGTATGTCCTGCCGAACTCGTTTAAATCCGCACTGGTACCCTTCTTCGCGGGTATTCCTCATCGTACCGGTTGGCGTGGCGAAATGCGCTATGGTCTGCTGAACGATGCGCGTGTGCTGGATAAAGATGCATGGCCGCTGATGGTCGAACGCTATGTGGCCCTGGCCTACGATAAAGGCGTGATGCTGTCGGCTAAAGATTTGCCGCAGCCTCTGCTGTGGCCACAATTGCAGGTCAGTGAAGGTGAAAAGTCTCTGACCTGTAGTCAGTTCTCCCTTTCTGCCGAACGCCCCATCATCGGTTTTTGCCCTGGTGCGGAATTTGGTCCGGCGAAACGCTGGCCACACTACCATTATGCTGAACTGGCAAAACAGCTGATCGACGAAGGTCATCAGATTGTGCTGTTTGGCTCGGCAAAAGATCATGAAGCCGGAAATGAAATCCTGGCAACGTTAAGCGTTGAGCAGCAGGCCTGGTGTCGTAATCTGGCGGGCGAAACGCAGCTGGAGCAGGCCGTTATTCTGCTCGCCGCCTGCAAAGCCGTGGTCACCAATGACTCCGGTTTGATGCACGTGGCTGCCGCACTAAATCGTCCGCTGGTCGCTCTGTATGGCCCTAGTAGCCCGGATTTCACTCCACCACTCTCCCACAAAGCTCGCGTGATTCGCCTGATTACGGGCTATCATAAAGTGCGTAAGGGGGATGCTGCACAAGGGTATCACCAGAGCCTGATTGACATCACACCTCAGCGCGTACTGGAAGAACTGAATGACCTGTTGTTACAAGAGGAAGTCTGACGGATGCGGGTTCTGATAGTTAAAACATCGTCAATGGGCGATGTACTGCATACGTTGCCCGCATTAACAGATGCGCAGCAGGCCATTGCGGATATTCAGTTTGATTGGGTAGTGGAAGAAGGGTTTGCTCAAATCCCCTCCTGGCATCCGACCGTTGACCGTGTGATCCCGGTGGCGATTCGCCGCTGGCGTAAAGCCTGGTTTTCCGCCCCCATTAAAGCTGAGCGCAAAGCTTTTCGCGAGGCGGTGCGTTTACAGAACTATGACGTGGTTATCGATGCGCAGGGGCTGGTAAAAAGCGCCGCGCTGGTCACACGTCTGGCGCATGGCATTAAGCATGGTATGGACTGGAGTACCGCGCGCGAACCGCTGGCGAGTCTGTTTTATAACCGTAAGCATCATATCGCCAAACAACAGCATGCTGTTGAACGCACTCGTGAGCTGTTCGCGAAAAGTCTGGGATATACCAAATCCCAGTCGCAGGGGGATTACGCTATTGCGCAGCATTTTCTGAATGAACGCAATGCCGATGCAGGGCAGTATGCCGTCTTCCTGCACGCCACCACTCGTGATGACAAGCACTGGCCGGAAGCGAAGTGGCGGGAGCTCATTGGCTTATTAAATCACGCAGAAATACGTATTAAGCTCCCATGGGGGGCTCCGCATGAAGAAGCGCGAGCCAGACGACTGGCAGAAGGATTTGATTACGTAGATGTTTTACCGCGAATGAGTCTTGGGGATGTAGCCCGGATATTAGCCGGCGCTAAATTTGTGGTATCCGTTGATACCGGATTAAGCCACTTGACCGCCGCACTGGATCGGCCGAATGTTACGCTATATGGCCCTACGGACCCGGGGTTGATTGGGGGATACGGGAAGAATCAGGTCACATGTCGTGCCCCGGAAGGAAAGCTTGCTTTGCTTGAACCCACTCAAGTTTATTCTCACATAGCGCTGCTGTAATTATTCAGGTATCGCAGATATGTTAAATTCGTTCTTATACAGTCGCTTTGCTATTTAACATATCTGCAGCTGACTAAAACTATGCCCTATATCGTATTTCATCCACGATTAAGCATTATTGCGTTCATCTACTTCCACCAACATAACCCAAGAATAATTCGTCGGGCATGCCAGTATGAGGATGAAATTTTACGTCTGAAAAGTGATTTCTGCTTTTTCTTGTGACTCTTTATCTCTTTACGTTCTTTCTCTAACCAGCTCCCGGACAACTCTTCAGGATGATGGACAAAGTTTGCCAGGTATATATCAGAAAAATATCCCTGACGCATCAGATATGCCCATTCATCTATGATGAAAAAGTTATTTTCAAAACGGGAAACAAGTTTTTGAGCAGTTACCGAATTCATCAAATAACCGCAGGCTCGCAAAACATATCCATGACCAAATATGACTTTGCCGAAGGTCTGGCCACCAATTTTTTTGAGTTTAAGCAAATTTAAGACAACTTTATTCTTATACCTTAAACCATCTTGCCCACCAAGTAGGTATAACGCATTTTTATTGAGAACACTTTCATCAATTGTCGATATAAATTCCTTAAAATTCTGATCGATTATTGCGTCATCCTCAAGAATACAAACCCAATCTTGTCCACTCTGCCCAAACTGTTTAAATGCCTTCATATGGCTTAGTGAGCAACCCAGTTCACCATCAGTAGGCGTATGGTTTTCCCTGTGCTGAAAGTCAGTTAACGGTATCTTGCGCTTTTCTTCGGCAGACAAATTTTTCCCATAGATAGCATCAACGAACGAATACTCGATATTTAATTCATTCATTATATCTGATACGCGTTTTCGTCGGGCATCGTCAAAAGGAAGCGAAATGACCAGCACGTACATGAGTTCAAACCCTCTAATATAATTAAGCCAGCACAGTCATCGTGAAATAAAGGTTAACAATTGCTGGCCAGCTGAATAAACTTAATTAACTATTCTATGTAGCTATACAAAGTCTATTATTTCATATTTATAGTTTATTCTTTGATGTATGATTAATAATTTTATCAGTTTTTTTTGCATAGGTTGCAAAGAGATCAGACTCATCACGAATAATTTTATTAATGTCTTTTTCAAAGTATATCTTCAAAAATCTGAAGTAGTCTCTTTGCGTTAACCCGATGTTCAACGAGGAGAAGTACAAACCAATCAGATCTTTATTGCGCCAACGAACAGGAACCGCATTTCTTATCTGAGCTCGGTGCAGATCAATAACCGACAGTTTGAACGTATTATCCTCAAAATTGGCCGGTTGATGCAATAAGAAGTGGCAGAGATAGCAATCACGGTGATTAACGCCTCCCTGATGCATCCTTCTGACCATAATGGCAAGACGCTCAATTAATGCCATTTTAATTTTCCGCGAAGGTGGATTCACCAACCAATCTGCGCAATAGTCTTCCAGGCTAACCGCCGGGCTCAGATCTTCAGTTATAATAAATGAGATACGGTTGAGCGGATTTATACCTTGTTGCCCGAAACCAACACCGTGCATTGTATCAACATCCAGTTCCTGCAAACGGTGTATAGCATTCCACTCTCTATCAGCTCCGAGTACCGGCAAACGTAAAGAGAACAAGTTTTTGATAACTTCCTTCAGTTTAGTTCCCTGGTGCCATTTCAGGAAATAGCTTTTACCTGCAATCTCAAACCTTATCGTTCTACGCGTTTCGAGCTGTCTAAATGTTTCTCCCTGCAGCTTCTGCACTTCAGAAAAAGCATCTTTCCCTTTCCACAAGGATAAAAATGGTTCTTTTAATTCAACCATGGGCACCACCTATAATAATATCAGCTGCTTTCTCAGGTAGACTATAAAGGTCTTGAGTATCAGCAAAGTGTCGTGCATTCTCTTTCCATGCATTTCTCTGCTCTGAGTCAGTTAAAGAAAAATAAACAGCTTCATTTAATAATTTTTGTTCAAACGGTTCATCAATAACAATGCCGCACTCAGCATCTTTAACATAATGAGCATATCCGCAAACTGCCGTTGTTATGACAGGTAAACCTGCTGCAATTGCTTCAACCAGCACGATCCCTGCGGCTTCCTGGTATGCCGGATGAATCAATAGATCGGCCGCTGCCATTAACTCTGAGACATCATTACGGCCAGGGAAGAACTTGATATTGTCAGCAACACCATACTCTGTTGCCAGCTTTATATAGCGATCAGGCTTATCCTGACCCACAACAAATAGAATCGTTTTTTTGCGGACAGCTTCCGGTAAGGAAGCAATCGCCTTGATAGTTCTGTCGACACCTTTACGGGTAAAATCAGAACCGATTTGTATAATTAAATACTGGGAATCACTGATATCATTTTCTTTCCTGAAGCTAGCTCTGCAATTTGCTGCCTGAGAGCTGTATTTTCTGTCAGGATAAATCCCCGGCGGAAGGATATGGAAACGCGTTGACTCAGTATGATAGTGCTTCTGAAAATCCGCAATTTGCTTATCTGTTAGCATCAACAGCTGTGTTGATTTTCCCTCAGCAAATGTTGCTTTCTCAAAGGCGGCATAATGTCGGTATCGTGGTGTCAGACGATAGAGCAAACCTTTTTCTTGCGCGACTTTTTCTGCGTAGCAGACATCAGCAGCATAATAAACATCTAATCCAGGCATTTTATTGAACCCAACAACCCGATCTGCTGGATTACTCTCAAGATGTTTACTTACCCACCGATGATACTCAGCATTTTTCCCGTTGTTGGAGCATGACCTCACAGGAACAATGATGATCTCCAGGCTGTCTGGAATATTTCCTTGCCATGATTGTGTGTAAACCCGAACATGATGTCCACGTGATGCGACTGTCGACGCTATACGCAAAAAATCACGCTGTAACCCACCAAAAGGGAAATATTTATACAAACAGAAAGCAATAACCATTTTATATATCCGGATGCTTTATTAGTCGAGTTTAGGTAACCGTGACGCTATGGCTGCAATCACGTCTTCCGCTGGTATAGCAGATAAATATTTCTTACTTCGATCAAGTTTTTCACGCACTGGCATTGGTTGGTAATCACCAGCCCAAAATTGAACCACATCATCAGACCATGGTCGCCAGGCGATATGATCGGTGGCGCCGAAAAGGCAAATGATGGGGGTTTTAACAGCTGCAGCAATATGCATCGGGGCAGAGTCGACACCAATAAAAAGTACAGCATGATCAATTAATGCAGCAAGCTCAGGGAATGTTGTCTTCCCGGCAATTTCAGTTAAAGGTTTGGTTTCACATGCCCTGGCAATCTCATCGACGCAGGCAATATCGCTGGCACCGGGTCCAGAAGTCAGTACAACCTGATACCCCAAATGATGTATCGCATCAATCACCAGGGAGAATCTATCATTCTCCCACGACTTGAATTCTTGTCTCGCTGTAGGCTGTATAACGACATACTTCTGGGTATCAACCTGAGGAAGTTTTTTCCGAACAGATTGCCAGACTTGCTCACCATAAACCATTTTCAGTACCGGGACTGATTCTTTTAAATTTAATGGCATCAACACAGACAAATTACGCTCAACCCAATGATCGCCACTTAGAGGAACGTGATGAGTAAAACTGTCGCGCCAGAATTTTTTATTTCTGTGCGAGAAATCATGTGTCAACTTTATTGGGCAATCCAAACAACGACACAATAAAGCAACTATCCACTGATCGGTAAGATTGACCACTAAATCATAATGATTGCCACGTAGTACCTTGATCAGCGCTAAGAAATTTTTTGCTTTCTCAAAAGCAGAGCTCTTTTTATTTTTTATGCCATACAAAGCATGGATATCGGGGTTTTCAGATAAAATAGGAATGGTATCTTCGTAGAGTAGAACATCAATATCAGCATCAGGATAATTTTTTTTAAGCGTGCTGATGACCGGTGTGGTTAGCAACATATCGCCGTGAAAGCGCATTTTTATTACCAGGATCTTTTTCACACTATACCCTTTCAGGTTATTGTTAATTTTCAAATCACGCTACCGCCCCAGGCTCAACAGCTACCTGTGTACTGCAGATCACACCATCTTATTTTATCGCTTATATTATACCACTATTCACTTGACAATTCGATATCTATGGAAATTTTCTATGTGAATTAGAGGAAAATTAATATTTACAATATATGAGACTATTTATCATATTATGAAAATTGAGCCTATATTCTCAACGACATCACATAGGCTCATTTTGATGTTAATTTGTTATTTTTCCTGGCTCATTTTTGCCATACAACATCAGGATGGCTATGCTGTATAATAAAAAGACATTTATGAACATCTTTTCAAATAAACAATATACCAGAATATAGCCAACAAGAGAGCACAGTAATGAAATGCTAAAAATATCTTTTTGGCTTCTGGCTCGGATATATATGTCTTTAAATGTAATGAAAAAAGCCGCAGTAAATAAGAAGAGACCAATAGCCCCAACATTATAAAGAATTATCATAAAAAATGGTTCATCTATATTATAGCCGTTATTTCGCTCAGAATATACCCCGCCATTTTTCGGCGCATTATGGTCCTCTAAATACTGATTGTATGTAGAATTCCCATATCCAATACCAAAGATGGCATTGTTGATATTCTCCATTACTAAAGGGAAACGGTCTAAGATGATTTCATCACGACTGGATGTGACGTTATTCATTTGCAGAGTTTGATCGACTTTCATTTTTACCTGACCCACTGTGTTGTAGGCCCCGATAAGCAAAGCAGCCATTATAAATAGCAAACCACAGGTAGCAGCCATAAATCTCTTGATGGTTTTACTCACCAGAAATGAAATCAGGAAAATCTCTACAACAACTGCCAAGATCCCTGCGCGGCTCCCGGTGTATGATAAAAAGACGAATGCAAGCGCAGAAATGATATATAATACTGTTTTCAGGAAGTGATTCTTGAATAAAATCGCTCCTGTTAATACAAAAGGAAATAGCATAACAACATAGAATGCGAAACCATAGCGAAGCTGTAGATACAGTTCCTGCTGGTTATTTTTTATAATTCTTAAAATCGGCACTACTAAGACAATATAGGATAGAGTAAGTATCGCCCCAATGACAAAGACCTGTCTCAGTGAGGTTATATGCTTACTGAATGCTCCAAAAAATAACATCATCACTAACGGGTAACGCCAGTCTTTTATCAATATGATAAAGGCATCAAGAGATTTATCTTCATAGGTGAAAAATACAATACAAAAAACACACCACAACGTGAAGAGTAACAATAGTTTTCTCTTCTGCATGAGATCGAGCACAATGTTTTTAATATCTATTTTATTGGCTTTAATATAGTAAATAGATAAAACTACAGCGAGCAAAGAGGTCATATTTAGCACCCCTTGATTATCTATCGTAAATAACCCAAAAATCATTAAAACCAATACAACTTTGCTTAAAATCAAGATATTACCATTTTGACTGTATCTTACTTGATTCATAAAATTCAAATCTCACTTCTTCAAATTGCCTTGTTAATCAACAACAAACACTCGCTAGCACGATTTATGGGGCATATCTTATTATATAACATCGTAAAAATCCCCCATTAATTTTAGTCTCTTCCTCTCACTGTGTACCCTCAATCTAATCACAAAAATATTTTCACATAACATAATGATTAATAAAGAAATTTAATCACCAAGTATCTCTTTCCTTCCTTTACAGTTTGTTCTATTCTATGCCGACAGGAGCGCCATTTTGTCTTACATAAACACGCGTGCACTCTGAAAGAATCAAAAGGAAAAAGATGTGAAAGAAAATATAATAAAATATATTAAGAATGCACATATTGAAAATGACGATAAAAAAAACACATGTATCAATATTACCTATGGCGCTGACAGACCCTTTCTTTACGGTACGGGCGTTTCAATTACATCGGTACTTTTAAATAATCGGGACCTGAACTTCCATTTCCATATTTTCACTAATTATCTTGACGAACATCAACTTCATCTTTTTTCTGTCCTGGCAAGCCAATATAATACCCGCATTACGTTTTATGTACTGGATGATAATGAATTAAAAAATCTACCTACTGCATCTAAGGCATGGAATTATTCAATCTATTTCAGACTTATTGCAATAGATTACTTTGCCGATAAGCTCAGCAGCATTATATATCTTGACTCTGATATTATATGTAAAGGAAGCCTTGCCTCGTTACTCACGGAAGAATTTAATGGCAATGTATTAATGGCTGTCCATGATAGCTTTGTCGATACATCTGCTGTTGTCGGCATAAATCCAGGCCGGTACTTCAACTCAGGCTTCATGTATTTTAACCTTTCAGAATTAAAAGATACTAATTTGACTCTGCAAGTCATTTCAAAGGTTAATGAAAACCGTTTCTCACATCCCGATCAGGATGCGTTGAACGTCCTCTTCAATGATCACGTAAAAATCCTGGACCATAAATTCAATTCATTCTTTAACATCGATACGTTAGCCAGGAAAGGGGGTGATGCCTTTAAAATCACATCACAAACGGTATTCATTCACTATGTCGGCGTCACTAAACCCTGGCATGACTGGGCACAATATTATGCTGAAGTCGAATACTTCAAAATAGCCAGAGAGAATTCGCCGTGGAAAGATATTCCTTTATTGGCACCCACTACGTATAAACAGCTATCACGAAAAAGCACACATTTAAAACACAATGGGCAACTCTTCGGTGCTTTTATTTTCTATGTAAAGTATTTAGTTAAGAAATACCAAACACAGAAAAAACGCTAATGCATTGATATTATTGTCTTTTAGGAATGGTTATGTTTCTGGCATATTCCATAAAAAGATCGGTTTTTATGACCATAACCATTCCGTTTTTAGCCTTCCACTGCTGAGATTACCAAGCGGGACAACACAACTCAGGCCCCTTTTCTCGTGATCCGTACAGTTTCCTCAAAAAATCAGCAAAAATGATGGTAAAGCCATAGTTAAATACATAGAATCCCCAGCACATCCATAAGCCAGCTACTATTATGCTAGAATTGCTTTACACCGCCCTTTTCTACCTTATTCAGCCTTTGATCTGGATACGGCTTTGGGTGCGCGGACGTAAAGCTCCGGCGTACCGTAAACGCTGGGGTGAACGCTACGGTTTTTATCGCCGCCCACTGAAACCAGGCGGTATCATGCTCCATTCAGTTTCCGTGGGTGAAACGCTGGCAGCAATCCCATTAGTCCGCGCTCTGCGACATCGTTACCCGGATTTGCCGATCACGGTAACCACCATGACGCCAACCGGTTCGGAGCGCGTGCAATCTGCTTTTGGCACAGACGTTCAACATATTTATCTTCCCTATGATTTACCTGATGCGTTGAACCGTTTCCTGAATAAAGTTGACCCCAAACTGGTGTTAATTATGGAAACCGAGCTCTGGCCAAATCTGATCGCTGCACTGCATAAGCGCCATATCCCGCTGGTCATCGCCAACGCGCGCCTTTCCGCTCGTTCAGCCGCTGGCTACGCTAAATTAGGAAAATTTGTTAGCAGGCTATTACGCCGCATTACGCTGATTGCTGCGCAAAACGAAGAGGATGGCGCTCGCTTCATTACATTGGGTGCCAAAAGCAATCAGGTCACCGTCACCGGTAGCCTGAAGTTTGATATTTCTGTCACCCCACAGCTGGCCGCTAAAGCCGTTACGTTGCGACGCCAGTGGGCACCGCATCGCCCGGTATGGATTGCGACCAGCACGCATGACGGGGAAGAAAGCATCATCATCGCTGCTCATCAGGCGCTGTTACACCAGTTCCCGAATCTTTTATTGATTCTGGTTCCCAGACACCCTGAGCGCTTCCCGGATGCCATTAACCTCGTACGCCAGGCTGGTCTAAGCTTTACCACACGTTCTTCAGGCGAAGTGCCGTCCTCAAGTACCCAGGTGGTTATTGGCGACACGATGGGTGAGCTGATGCTACTGTACGGAATTGCCGATCTTGCTTTTGTCGGTGGCTCTCTGGTTGAGCGTGGTGGACACAACCCACTGGAAGCAGCGGCACATGCCATTCCCGTATTGATGGGCCCGCATACCTTTAACTTCAAAGACATTTGCGCCCGACTGGAACAGGCAAGTGGGTTGATCACCGTCACTGACGTCACCACGCTGGTGAAAGAGGTTTCGTCCCTTCTGACCGATGAAGATTATCGTAATTTTTATGGTCGCCATGCTGTTGAAGTACTGTACCAAAATCAGGGCGCGCTACAGCGTCTGCTGCAGCTGCTGGAACCTTACCTGCCACCCAAAACGCATTGAGGGCTGTCATGCAAAAACGGGCGATTTATCCAGGAACCTTCGATCCCATAACTAACGGCCATCTTGATATCGTGACACGTGCGACGAGCATGTTTGATCACGTGATCCTGGCAATTGCCGCAAGCCCCAGTAAAAAACCGATGTTCACGCTGGAAGAACGCGTTCAGCTGGCACAGCAGGCAACGGCGCATCTGGGTAATATAGAAGTCATGGGATTTAGCGATTTAATGGCAAACTTTGCCCGCGATAATCAGGCTAATATTCTGATTCGTGGCCTGCGTGCCGTGGCTGATTTTGAGTATGAAATGCAGTTGGCACACATGAACCGCCACTTAATGCCTCAACTGGAAAGCGTCTTTTTGATGCCATCTAAAGAGTGGTCGTTTATTTCATCATCGCTGGTTAAAGAAGTCGCCCGCCACCAGGGTGACGTGACCCACTTCCTGCCGAAAAATGTTCACCAGGCGCTAATGGATAAGTTGAAGTAGCGCATTTAGCCGGGTAAGCCAACAAGGTTTATCCGGCCTGCAATGAATATTATTTCTGACAGCGACGGCAGTAGAACGTTGTACGCTGAGCGTGTTTTGTCGCAATGACTGACGCTCCGCATACGCGACAGGGTTCGCCTTCTCTCCCATAGACCTGCAGCTCCTGAGCAAAATAGCCTGGCTTACCGTCACTTTGCAGAAAATCCTTCAGCGTCGTTCCACCCTGCTCGATAGAGCGCAGCAATACAGCCTTAATAACGCGTACCAGCAGCTCACACTCATCTTTCGACAGCGATGATGCCAGGCGGTCAGGATGAATGCCAGCCGCAAAGAGAGACTCACTGGCGTAGATATTTCCCACCCCCACCACCAGCTTGTTATCCATCAGCCAGGGTTTTATCGCCGTTTTCTTCTTTGCGCATTTCTGCTGGAGATAAGCAGTGTTGAAATCGTCGCTCAGCGGCTCTGGGCCAAGATGAGCGAGCACATTATGTCCATCCAGTTCTTTTGTCCACAGCCAGGCGCCAAAACGCCGAGGATCGGTATACCGCAGAACTTTGCCATTACTCATCACTAAGTCGACGTGATCATGCTTTTCTGCGGGAAGTTCTTCAGGAAGAATACGCAGACTACCCGACATCCCCAGATGAATGATAATCCAGCCATCCGTCAGCTCCAGCAGCAGGTATTTCGCACGGCGCTGTACGCTCAGGACAGGTTTATCGCTCAGGCGATAGATTTCCTCGGATACCGGCCAGCGCAAACGACCATTACGCACAGTGGCGTGTAAAATCTTCGCCCCTACCAGATGCGGCTCAATACCACGGCGACTGGTTTCGACTTCAGGTAATTCAGGCATAGCATCTCCGGCGCTGTATCAGGTCTCATTAATATGGGGACGGCCAGAAAACAAAAAACCCCGCCGAGGCAGGGTTTTTCTTTACATCAAAACGAAAATTATTTGATTTTCGCTTCTTTGTACAGTACGTGCTGGCGTACAACTGGATCGAATTTTTTCAGTTCCAGTTTTTCCGGCTTAGTACGTTTGTTCTTCGTGGTGGTGTAGAAGTGACCTGTACCAGCAGAAGAAACCAGCTTGATTTTCTCGCGAATACCTTTAGCCATGATTTATTTCCTCTTTAAGTACTTAGTACTTTTCGCCACGGGCACGCAGTTCAGACAGAACTGTATCGATGCCTTTCTTATCGATTACACGCATACCTTTAGCAGATACGCGCAGGGTGACAAAACGCTTCTCGCTCTCAACCCAGAAACGGTGAGAGTGCAGGTTCGGCAGGAAACGGCGTTTAGTCGCGTTCAGTGCGTGGGAACGGTTGTTACCGGTCACCGGACGCTTGCCAGTAACTTGGCAGACTCGGGACATGTCTATTCTCCAAAAATCAAATTAGCTCGAGCTTCGTATGGGGTATCGGCGCCTCGTCAGGCTTTACAGCCCGGTCATCGCATAGTTCTAAGTGAACTCTCGATTGCCAGGCCCAAATGCCAAACCCGAGATTCTCAAAGGTGGCGTAGTATACGCTGACCCGGCGTTATGCTCAAGTCCCGAACAGACAAAGATCCCGATGGATCGCGTAAAGTGCGTTAAATCCAACCGCGTTCCGCAAAAGAAACGTACTCTCCGCGCCCAATTATCAGATGATCAAGCACCCGGATATCCATGAACTGACAGCATTTCACAACACGCTCGGTGATGAGTTTATCTGCTTTGCTCGGCTCTGCACACCCCGAAGGGTGATTATGCGCAAGGATCACCGCGGAAGCATTCATTTTTATCGCTGCGCGGACAATTTCTCGCGGATGCACCTCTACATGACTAAGCGTCCCGGAAAAAAGTTTGCTGTGTTTTATCACTCGATGTTGTGAATCCATGAAGATCACCAAAAAGATCTCGCGCTCTTCTTGTGACAGCTGACTTTGCAGAAACTCACGTGCCATTTCCGGGCTAAGTATCGACCTTTCTTCTATCACCCGCACGTCGTAGTAACGTCTTGCCAACTCAGCAATTCCCTTAAGCTGAGCGTACTTCGCAAGGCCAATGCCCTGGACCAGGCTAAAATCCATGTAGTCAGCCGACAACAGGCCGTAAAGCGAATCAAATTGTTGTAGCATTTCTTTCGCCAGCGTCAGGACATCTTTACCCAGCATCCCGGTGCGTAAAAAAAGCGCCAGCAGCTCAACGTCGGTCAGCGAGCTTGCCCCCTGTGCCAACAGCTTTTCCCGAGGCATTATACGTCCTGTATTTTCCATGCTTTCCCCTCCTTTCGCATCCGCATGGTGGCATAACACCAGCGGCAGATCGACGTTCTGTTCTCCATTCCTCGTGGCGCTTCGCAAAGTGGATCACGGTCAAAAGCACGATAAATGATGGAGTGTGATAAAATATCCGCCTTCTGGTGTAACCCAACAGGAAAGATCATGATGAGCCTGGCCGGTAAAAAAATCGTACTTGGCGTCAGTGGCGGTATTGCTGCGTACAAAACCCCTGAGCTGGTGCGTCGTTTACGGGAACGCGGCGCAGACGTCCGCGTGGCGATGACCGAAGCGGCAAAAGCCTTTATTACTCCCCTGAGCTTACAGGCAGTTTCGGGCTATCCGGTATCTGACAGCCTGCTCGACCCCGCTGCCGAAGCTGCGATGGGCCATATTGAGCTGGGGAAATGGGCCGATTTGGTTATCCTGGCCCCTGCGACGGCAGACCTGATTGCCCGCGTTGCCGCCGGTATGGCTAACGATCTGGTGTCTACGATTTGTCTGGCAACACCCGCGCCTGTTGCCGTGCTGCCGGCCATGAACCAGCAGATGTATCGCGCTGCCGCGACCCAGCACAATCTGGGCATTCTTGCTTCGCGCGGTTTGCTCATTTGGGGCCCTGACAGCGGTAGCCAGGCATGTGGTGATATCGGTCCTGGACGTATGCTGGATCCGTTAACGATTGTGGATATGGCGGCAGAACATTTTTCACCTGTCAACTCCCTGCAACATCTCAACATCATGATTACGGCGGGCCCGACGCGTGAACCGCTTGATCCCGTGCGGTATATTTCCAACCACAGCTCCGGAAAAATGGGATTTGCTATCGCGGCCGCGGCCGCAAAGCGCGGAGCAAACGTCACGCTGGTGTCGGGTCCGGTTTCGTTACCCACACCGCCATTTGTCCAGCGCGTTGATGTGGTGACCGCACTGGAAATGGAAGCCGCCGTGCAATCTGCGGTGCAACAACAGCATATTTTTATCGGCTGCGCCGCAGTCGCGGATTACCGCGCTGAAACTGTCGCCCACGAAAAAATCAAAAAACAGGCGACGCAGGGCGATGAATTAACAGTAAAAATGGTCAAGAACCCGGATATTATTGCCGGCGTTGCCGCACTGGATGCTAACCGTCCCTTTGTCGTTGGGTTTGCCGCCGAAACAAATAATGTGGAAGAATATGCCCAGCAAAAACGCCTCCGCAAAAACCTTGATGTGATCTGTGCAAACGATGTTTCGCTTTCTACTCAAGGATTTAACAGCGATAGCAACGCATTACACCTTTTTTGGCAGGATGGAGATAAAGTCTTACCGCTTGAGCGCAAAGAACTCCTGGGCCAATTATTACTCGACGAGATCGTGACCCGTTATGATGAAAAAAATCGACGTTAAAATTCTGGACCCGCGCGTAGGGAAACAATTTCCGCTCCCGACGTACGCCACCTCTGGTTCTGCCGGACTTGACCTGCGTGCCTGTCTTGATGACGCCGTAGAACTGGCGCCTGGCGCAACGACGCTGGTGCCAACTGGGTTAGCCATCCATATCGCCGATCCCTCACTGGCCGCGGTGATGTTGCCACGCTCTGGTCTGGGTCATAAGCACGGTATCGTACTGGGTAACCTGGTCGGTTTGATTGATTCCGACTATCAGGGTCAGCTGATGGTATCCATCTGGAACCGTGGCCAGGATAGCTTCACCATTGAACCAGGTGAACGTATTGCACAGATGGTCTTTGTACCGGTTGTGCAGGCTGAATTTAATCTGGTGGAAGAGTTTGAAGCCACCGATCGTGGCGAAGGCGGCTTCGGCCATTCCGGGCGCAAGTAACCCGTAAAGAAGCATCCCGTAGCGTAATAACGCAATAACATACCGCAAACAGTCGTTTGCGGTCGCTGTGTGGATGCCTGCCTGGCAATTGCTTATTTTCAGGGGTATTTTGTAACATGGTAGAAAAGCAAACTGCGAAAAGGAATCGTCGCGAAGAAATACTTCAGTCGCTGGCGCTGATGCTGGAATCCAGTGATGGAAGCCAGCGTATCACGACAGCAAAACTGGCAGCCTCTGTGGGCGTTTCCGAAGCGGCATTGTATCGCCATTTTCCCAGCAAGACCCGCATGTTCGATAGCCTGATTGAGTTTATCGAAGATAGTCTGATTACCCGTATCAATCTGATCTTAAAAGATGAAAAGGACACCGGCGCACGTCTGCGTCTGATCGTTCTGCTGATTTTAGGGTTCGGTGAACGTAACCCCGGTCTGACGCGCATTCTGACCGGGCATGCGCTCATGTTTGAACAGGATCGTCTGCAAGGCCGTATTAACCAGCTTTTTGAACGTATTGAGGCACAGTTGCGCCAGGTTCTGCGAGAAAAAAGAATGCGTGAAGGCGAAGGTTACGCCGTAGATGAAACGCTTCTGGCAAGTCAGTTACTGGCTTTCTGTGAAGGTATGTTATCTCGTTTCGTGCGCAGCGAATTTAAATACCGTCCAACGGATGACTTTGACACCCGCTGGCCGTTGGTTGCCGCACAGTTGCAGTAACGACTTCGTTTTATCCGGCCTACGTAAGCCGTAGGCCCGGTAAGTGCGTAGGCCGGATAAGCGCAGCGCCATCCGGCAGTTCTTATACCCCAAACTCTTCGCGATACGCCCGTACTGCGGCCAGGTGTTCTGCCATTTCAGGTTTTTCTTCCAGATAAGCAATCAGATCTTTCAGGGTAATGATAGAAATCACCTTGCAACCATAATCGCGTTCCACTTCCTGAATCGCTGAAATTTCGCCGCGGCCGCGCTCCTGACGATCGAGAGAAATGAGTACCCCTGCCAACGTCGCGCCATTTGCCTGGATTATCTCCATGGATTCACGAATCGCAGTACCGGCAGTGATCACGTCATCCACCAGCATGACACGCCCCTCAAGTGCGCTACCGACCAGATTGCCACCTTCACCGTGGGTCTTCGCCTCTTTACGGTTAAAGCAGTACGGCAAATCTTTATCGTGGTGTTCAGCCAGCGCAACGGCCGTTGTAGTCGCAATCGGAATACCTTTGTACGCTGGGCCAAACAGCAAATCGAACTCAATACCGGAATCCACCAGCGCTTCGGCGTAAAAACGGCCTAACAGAGCCAGGTCGCGCCCGGTATTAAACAGTCCGGCGTTGAAGAAATAGGGGCTTTTACGCCCGGATTTCAGCGTAAACTCGCCAAACTTTAGTACCTGCTTGCTAAGCGCAAACTCAATAAACTGGCGCTGATACGGTTTCATGGATTCGCTCCTCATCTCACTTTATTACAGACAAAAAAAAGGCGACTCATCAGTCGCCTTTAAAATCAATTTTCTAACGCCGCCTTCTGCGTCGCTACAATGGATTCGATTCCCCCTCGGGCCAACGCCAGTAGGGTGAGAAGTTCTTCATGGCTGAATGGCTCGCCTTCCGCCGTGCCTTGTACTTCAATAATACGGCCGTCTTCAGTCATCACCACGTTCATGTCGGTTTCTGCGGCAGAATCTTCAACGTATTCCAGGTCGCAGAGTGCTTCGCCGTTCACAATCCCCACGGAAACCGCTGCAACCATCCCTTTCATCGGGTTAGTTTTCAGCTTACCGCTCGCGACCAGCTTGTTCAGCGCATCAGCCAACGCAACGCATGCACCGGTAATTGATGCGGTGCGCGTACCGCCATCTGCCTGAATAACATCGCAGTCCAGCGTAATAGTGAATTCGCCGAGCGTTTTCAGATCAACGGCGGCGCGCAGCGCGCGGGCGATCAGACGCTGGATTTCCATGGTGCGGCCGCCCTGCTTACCTTTCGCCGCTTCACGGGCGTTACGGGTGTGCGTGGCGCGCGGCAGCATGCCATATTCTGCGGTGATCCAGCCCTGGCCCTGACCTTTCAGAAAACGCGGTACGCCTTCATCAATCGAGGCGGTACATAGCACTTTGGTATCACCAAATTCGACCAGCACGGAGCCTTCAGCGTGTTTTGTATAATTACGGGTCAGGGTGACGGGACGCACCTGATTGGCACTACGACCTGCTGGACGCATGATAAAATCTCCGGCTTGAAACGAATGTGGCTGCGCATTATACGGACTTCCGACTGTTATTCCTATCCTGACAAGACGTGGATGGCTATAATCCTCCCATCTCATCTTTAAAAACAGGAACGTCTATGATCCGCAGCATGACCGCTTACGCCCGGCGTGAAATCAAGGGTGAATGGGGTAGCGCTACCTGGGAAATGCGCTCGGTAAACCAGCGTTATCTGGAAACTTATTTTCGCCTGCCGGAGCAGTTCCGTAGTCTCGAACCCGTAGTTCGCGAACGTATTCGCACGCGTCTGACGCGCGGTAAAGTCGAATGTACGCTGCGTTTTGAGCCTGATGCCAGTGCACAAGGCGAGCTGATTCTGAATGAAAAACTCGCTAAACAGCTCGTTAGCGCTGCTAACTGGGTCAAAATGCAGAGTGATGAAGGTGAAATTAACCCGGTTGATATCCTGCGTTGGCCTGGCGTAATGGCAGCCCAGGAGCAAGATCTGGACGCCATTGCCGCCGAAATCCTCGCCGCGCTTGACGGTACGCTGGATGACTTCGTCGTCGCGCGTGAAACCGAAGGTCAGGCGCTAAAAGCGCTGATCGAGCAGCGTCTGGAAGGCGTCAGCGCTGAAGTCACCAAAGTACGCGCACATATGCCGGAAATCCTGCAATGGCAGCGCGAGCGTCTGGTAGCCAAACTGGAAGATGCTCAGGTGCAACTGGAAAATAACCGTCTTGAGCAAGAGCTGGTGCTGATGGCACAGCGTATCGACGTGGCTGAAGAACTGGATCGCCTGGAAGCTCACGTCAAAGAAACCTACAACATTCTGAAGAAAAAAGAGGCGGTTGGCCGTCGTCTTGACTTCATGATGCAGGAATTCAACCGTGAGTCGAACACCCTGGCATCCAAGTCTATCAATGCCGAGGTGACTAATTCCGCGATTGAACTGAAGGTATTGATCGAGCAAATGCGCGAACAGATTCAGAACATTGAGTAGGATATCATTCCATATCAAGTAGACTCACCAACCAGAAGAAGCCCGCTAACCACGGGCTTTTTTAATGTCACAAAGTTGCAGTTAGTATCATAAAAGCGCATATTTCTTGTGTACCCTAACGTGTACAAAGCCACGAAAGGCAAACTCTTAATCGGGTACAAGAATACAGGTGAATATGGGCAAGCTAACTGACATTCAAATCAAGGCATGGGTAAAAGCCGGAACACGCTTCGAGGGCAAAGCAGACGGTAACGGCTTGTACCTACGTTATAGAACCCACGACACAATCCCTTCATGGCGCTTTCGATATCGGTTAGCAGGCAAACCCCGTGTAATGACCATTGGCACATATGGCGCTATCTCATTAGCTAAAGCCCGTGAAATCACCCGAGAGCTAGCCGCTCGCGTTTCTCTTGGATATGACGTTGCCGGAGAGAAGCAGGAACGTAAGGCAGAGGTAAAAGCCAAAATAGAAGCTGACCGGAACGATAAAACCGTGGCTGAAGTCGCTGAAGACTATTTTAAGAAGAAAGTGCTGGGTACATGGAAACACCCTGACATTCTGCGCCGCCGTCTTCAGAAAGACATAAATCCGCGCATGGGCAAAAAGAAGGTTAACGAGATAAAGCCTAAGGATATTGATTCATTACTTCAGGCAATTCTGAAACGTGGTGCGCCATCCGTTGCTAATGACGTCCTGCGATGGGTACGCCGCATCTTTGACCATGCGATCAAGCTGGGAATAATTGATGTTAACCCCGCAGCCGCTTTTGATATGAGTGATGCCGGAGGTAAAGAGCAGTCCCGAAGCCGCTGGCTAACCAGAGCGGAACTGGTTCAATTCTTCGAGGCCATGCGTATGGCGAAAGGGTTTAGCCGCCAAAATGAATTAACCATGAAGTTGTTGCTAGTGACATGCGTCCGCAAGATGGAACTATGCGCCGCCCGCTGGAGTGAGTTCGATTTAACTAATGGCATTTGGTACTTACCGGGCGAACGCACAAAGACAGGCGACGGGATTGATATTCCACTGCCAAAGCAGGCTATCGAATGGTTGGAGGAGTTGCGCCTTCTCTCTTATAACAGCAAATGGGTATTACCTGCGCGAAAACAACAGCACCGCATGATCCCCCACATTCAGGAAAGCACCCTGCCCGTTGCGCTGGCGAAGGTTAAGCAGGCAATGCCGGGCGTACCTAACTTCACCGTTCACGATATGCGCCGTACCGCCAGAACCCACTTAGGAGCGCTGGGCGTTGATCCTATCGTTGCCGAACGTTGCCTTAATCACCGCATTAAAGGCGTCGAAGGCATCTACAACCGTCACCAATATTTAAACGAACGGCGGGAAGCGCTGGCCATGCTGGGCAACCTGATGGAAGCGCTTGAACGGGGCGAAGAGTACAACGTTACACCACTGAGGCAAGCCAGATAGATTTTCAATATTGTTTTTTTGCTTGTCCCATCTGTCCCGCTTGTCCCGTTTTGTAAAGACTCAATAAATACAGCTGGTTACAAGAATGGTTATGGGACAAAACCGGGACAAAACACGGGACAGGACGGGACAAAAACCTGTCTCAACACTGGTGGGTAGTACAAATAACAGACGTGTAGGGTGAATAATGAGCAATTTACAAAACCAAATGGGGTTATCTGATGAAGCGCTGGCTAGTTACTTAAGGCAAGCGAAGGAGAATGAGTTAGAGATAGTGAGGCTAAATGCTCACATTGAAACTCTAAATAACGCGCTATCCGGAAATACAGAGTCTGCCCTCGCAGAACTGTCCAGAGAAAATGCTCAATTGCGGCATTCATTGAGACTCGCTGAGATGAACGCCAATTTTGTTAGTAGTCATTACGGTCAGGTGATTGAAACACGCCGCCAAGATATTCAAGCGGCAGGAGGAATCATCACTGCTATTCATGACGGCAAAGAAAAGGTTCGAAAAGTACAATCAAATGGTGGCAAAAATGGTGGCCGCCCAGGGATATTTGAGTCTTATATCAGAACATATCTTGACGCGATTGAAGAGGGTACGCATGCGCTGCCCAAAAAAAAGCCAGAAGATGATTTTATTAACTGGCTTAAAGAAAAATATAAAGATGCCGTGACAGAAAAGCCGGATGGCCTAGTTGAGCTGGCCGTTGAAGATGATGATGTGAGAACCGCACAGAAAGATTCGATAAGGCAATCGATAACGAGAGTGAAAAAAAAACGGGAGGCGGACGATAACTGACTTATCTCGATATCTGGGGTGGCATTCTTAGCTCTACGGACTACCCGTGATACTAACAAGCTATCGAGGCATATATGTTAAAACCTAGCTATATCAGACCGAAAAATCTTGCTGAAGAATTAGGTATTTCAATGCCGTCATTATGGCGCTGGGTTAAAGCTGGAAAGATGCCGAAACCGGTCAAACTGTCCCCCAGAGTGGCGGCATTCTCAACTGCGGAAATCAACTCATGGCTGGAGGCCAAAAAATGAAGAACTGGGAGAAAATCCTGATTACTGCGCCGTTGCACACTATCCCTAAGCCAGGCACAAAGGCATATCGAATCTGGCGCGCGCTGGTTGATGGCCCTGTTTGTGAAGACGAATTACTTCAAATAGCAGGTAAACACTATCGCTCACCATTGCAGCAATTAATGAACGAGAAGCATGGCTGGTGGTTCATTCATGAGGATACGGATGAAAGAGGCGTTATCGTAAGCAGGTATCTAGATGGCCGCCACCTTTCATGCGATTGGGAGTTGGATGCTCAAGCCAGAGCCGAAAGGCGCGAACAGTTAGCCAAAAAATCAGCCGACAAAGCTGAAGCAGAGGCAGCGCGGACAGCAAAGGCAATCAGAGAATTGGTTAAGGCTGAAGACTTGCTGGAGGAAATTAATGACCGGATAAAGCAAAACGGCACCCCAAAGGATGCCGATTAGCACTACTAAAAATATATTAATTCATTCGCTGGCGGTGAAGTTTGGCGACCAATCCGCCAGCGCATAACAGGTAAAAGTATATATGAGTACACTTCAAAGACAATCACTGTCTGACACCATGCGCGAAGCTGGTGTTATTCCTTGCGAGCTGCCAGAACTAATACCCGGTAACGTAGTCCGCTTTCGTATCGAGGGCGATAAATCCGGCTCACTTAATGGCTGGGCTTACCCATTCCCTGATGGCGCGGGCTGTGCTTTTGGTAGCTGGAAAACTGGCATAACCGCGTGTCACTTTGCCGATGGTGTACAGGTCAACAGCATTGAACGTAAGCGCGTGATGATGGAAGCACGCCGGGCAATTGGGGCGATACAACGTAAAGCGGAGGTTGCCGCCGCTGCTGAGTGTCGAACCAAGATTGGTAACGCAATCCTCGCCAGTGATGAACATCCCTACCTGATGCGCAAAGGTGTTAAAGCGCACGGCATTTATCAATCTGGTGACTGGTTACTAATTCCAATCCATGACCAGTACGGAAGTGTACAGTCCATTCAGTACATTATGCCGGACGGCACAAAGCGCTTTAAATCTGGCGCACTATTGAAAGGTGGACGCTATTGGCTGGGCGGGTTAGTCGTCAATGGCAAAACCGTCTTTATCGCTGAAGGCTATGCCACCGCCGCCACCGTTCGAGAGATAACGGGCTGCCCGGTCTGCGTCGCCTTTACTGCCGGAAACCTGCGTGAGGTTGCTGAGAGTGTACGCAGTGAATTTCCACGCGCCCGCATCATCATTGCCGCCGATAATGACGCGAATACAGATGGCAACCCGGGAGTAACTAAAGCCATTGACGCGGCAAGCCGCTACCGTTGTGAGTTACTAATCCCGTCCAGTCATGGCGACTGGAACGATCACAAAGATGAACTGGTGAAGAAATGGGAGGCAGTGGCATGAGTACGGATAATGTTGTCGCCTTGTCAGCACACAAAGATAAGCCACCAGTAGAGAAGCTGCCGCCGTTTTACTGGGTACATCGGGAGTACGACAGAGAGCGTGGGGAGGCTGGCGTTTACTTCTACAGAGTGCCTACAGAGAAAAACCCCAATCCGGCACCTGTTTGTATATCTGATGTTATTGAGGTTACTGCGGAAACCAGAGACAACGATAACGAGTCATGGGGCAAACTTCTGTCATGGTGTGATCGTGACGGGATGCCAAAGAAATGGGCGATGCCCGCAACCTCACTTTACGCAAATGGCGGAGCGGAAGCCATTAGCATACTTGTTAACGGCGGCCTGCGTATCTGGGATGAGAAGGCGTTTATCCGCTATCTCAAAGGGCAATCCCACCAAAGCCGGTTAACCTGCGTTACTCGCTGCGGTTGGTTTAAGCCTGCTGTATACGTGACCCCGGTACGGACATTTAACCCAATCGATAAAGATATGGTTGTCTATCAGGTGAATGCCCGCGTCAAACCAGAGCCATTCTGCGGCACGCTAGATACATGGCGTGATGAGGTAGCGGCGTTGTGTGTTGGCAATAGTCGTCTGGTTCTGGCTGTGTCTACTGCCTTCCTGTCCCCTATGCTCACCATGCTGGGAGTTGATGGGTTCTGCTTCCATTATGTAGGGGCGTCATCTTCAGGCAAATCCCGGTCAATGACGGTTGCCGCTTCTGTTATTTCCGACCCCAAAGAATATATTCGCTCATGGCGTGCGACAGATAACGGGCTGGAAGGTATCGCAGCACGTCATAACGATGGCCTCCTATGTCTGGATGAGATCGCCCAAGTTGACGCAAGTAAGGCCGGGGAAATCGCATATATGCTACCAAACGGGAAAGGTAAGCAGCGAAGCGCCAAAAACGGTGCGGCCAAAGAGATTCAGCAATGGTGTCTGGCGTTATTATCCAATGGCGAGATCGACCTTAAATCTCATGCCGATACCGCGCGTAAAAGTACATACGCCGGGCAGGAAATGCGAGTGATCAACATACCCGCTGATAACTGTGAATATGCCTGCTTTGAGGAGCTTCACGGAGAGGCAAACGGTGCGCTTTTCGCTGACCGCCTCGACAGAGCCGTGAGAGATAACCACGGTACAGCATTTAACGCATGGCTTGATAACCTGACCATTAACTATGAGGCCATTAAGAATGGTTGGCGTGAGTTTAAGGCAATCTTCCTGGCTGATGTGGCCGAAGAACCTACCGGGCAGATTGGGCGCGTCGCTGAAAAATTTGCTATTGCTGCTTATGCTGGCGAGCTGTCTTCAGAGATAACGGGATGGAGTGCCGGAACCGCGACAAAGGCGGCGAAAGTTTGCTTTGCCGCATGGGTTGAGCGTAGAGGAGGTACGGAAAGCCATGAAGATAATGAAATCGTTGAACGTATCAGACAAACCATAGTGCGTGACGGGGCGCGTTTTCAGGACGTAAATAAACCATGCGAAGTGCCAACGGCACGCATAGGCTTTATCGACAATGATGATTATGTTATCCCGGCTGAAGGCTGGAAAATTATCTTTGCCGGACTTGATGCCAGACGAGCGGCTAACGTTCTGCAAGAGAAGGGAATAGCTAAGAATGAGCGGCGATACCTCCCCGGCCTGTCCCGAATCAGGTGTTATGTCATTCATCGTGACAGCCTCGCAGACTAACAACCGATACCCGCCACCGAGCGGGTATTTTTTTGCCCGAACCGCTCAAAGTACAACCGCCACAACATTCAATGGAAAACTTTTGTCCCGCTCTGTCCCGTGTTTTGTCCCGGTTTTGTCCCATGCGACTGCTAGTAACTAATTGAATTTATTTAATACTTACAAAACGGGACAGATGGGACACGTGGGACAGACAAAAACAACAATCTTATTTTCTGCCAGACTTTTAAGTAATTGCGTGCTTAAAGCGTGTATGTTGTATCCAGCCATTGGTCGGAGGTTCAAGGAATGAAAAAAGCGGGAAGCCTTCATCGTGCTTGCTTTTGATAGGCTACTGACCCCAGATTAATCTTTGGTCGGTAGCGGGAAGCCTTCATCGTGCTTGCTTTTGATATGTTACTGACGTCAGATTAATCGTCGCTCGATAGAGGAAGCCTTCGTTCTGGTCAGGGTAATGTCAGGGTGATGCTTACATTTTATGACTATTTTAGTTAGCAATAGTTAGCAGCCTACTCAAATCAAAACTTCTCAAAGTTAATTCCTAAAACGAAAAAGCCCCCACATTTCTGTAGGGGCCGTTTCGTCATTCTGCGCTTGATGGTCGGAAGGATGGCCGACAAATATATAC
Source organism: Citrobacter sp. Cy070 (assembly GCF_030332245.1). Classification (NCBI taxonomy): domain Bacteria; kingdom Pseudomonadati; phylum Pseudomonadota; class Gammaproteobacteria; order Enterobacterales; family Enterobacteriaceae; genus Citrobacter; species Citrobacter sp. Cy070. The sequence continues at coordinate 43,855 of NZ_JAOWIG010000087.1, read as the reverse complement.
TATCTCTTTATGTACTCATGAACCAGTACGATAGTACAATAAGCCGTCAATTCTTCAAAATGATGGTGATAGCGATGAACGAAGTAGATTCAATTCTGGCCGAGCAGAAAAGAGCCGCAGAACAACGCCGCTTGGCTAATGAGAAGAAGCGCCATCCATCCGGCCTGTACGCTGCGGGTGATGGGTGGTATGTGAAGCAAATCGAAGAGCTTCACTCCCCGCTGGGTCTCAGTAAGGTGGTTCTGGTAAGCCCTGATGATGTTTGTGTGAGATATCAGCGCCAATATGGCAAAGCACTCACCACTGACAAATTGAAGGAATGGAGCAGGGACGGGAACTTCCCGTTGCCGCGCTCTATTAATGGGGTTATCGGTTGGGAATCGAATGTTGTGACCAATGGCCTGAATGAACTGAGCAAAGCAGCCGGTCGAGGCTACACCAGTATTACACGAGGGTTTGCACGATGAGCAAAGAATCTGTAATGGCGGCATTGAGAAAGGCGCGTGAAGCGCGTGAAGGCAATATCTTTGGCGGTACTGGTCAGGCCGAATTTAACAAAAATTTTTACGCTGGCCGCGTCACCAAAACCGATGGGGTCAGCAAAACCGACAGTAACGAGCCGATGAACCAAAAGGCATTTAATGCCCGGTTCTATGCGGGGAAATCATGACTGAGGCATATGCGCTCTGTGTGATGCTGTACTGCTACCTGATGCTTATCTGCCAGTAACCTTCCCTCACTGCCAAGCGCCGCCGAAAGGCGGTTTCTTTTGACCTGATGGAGCCTGTCATGCTGAATGTGAACCGCTTGCCCAACAGCACCCGCCTACAGATTGCCGCCGCTATTGCTGAAGAGGTTTACGCGCTGGATCTGGATGATGAGGCGTTAATTCATGAGCTGCGTCGTTATGGATTCAGCCAGGCTTATGCGGAAGCAATGACTTTCAGATTTATGACGCCAGCCTTTGAAATCGCAGATCCACGGCGCGAACGTAAAACAAAAATGCCAGCGCCCACCTCTCACCCCGAATGGGTTTTTGTTGATAATGTTTTAATGAAGATCACGGCGTGACTTACACAAAATTACAATTGGTCATAAATCACACAATAAAAATTGTAATCCCTGTAAATCCATGTACCCCTACGTGTACACAAGCAAAACCAGAAAAACAAAAATCATTTAAATATCAATATATATAACCCACAATTCAATATTCAGATTCAGAATATCGAGTAAGTCACCATCTCACGTAGCCCGTCAATAAACGGCGGCGCTACGTGCCTTTCCCGACGCTTCAGTTCTCATCTATGCGACCAGAATTATATTTTCTCATCATTTATCATCACCACCCATATCACAAAGCGTATGCCATAACGTGTTTACAACAATTTCGCATTAGCTGTAGTTATTAAAATCACTTCACCTTAGAAAATCTCAATCGTGACAGTGCGCACAAATCGTTAACCTTAGCCCCCAGCAAATCAGGGGGAATACATGCTGTTACACGTTTTATATTTAATTGGTATTACTGCCGAAGCCATGACCGGTGCGCTTGCGGCTGGGCGTCGTCGTATGGATACATTTGGCGTCATTATCATTGCCACCGCGACAGCCATTGGCGGTGGTTCAGTACGCGATATTCTTCTCGGCCATTATCCGCTCGGCTGGGTAAAGCACCCTGAATACGTCATTATCGTAGCCACTGCCGCGGTACTGACCACCATTATTGCTCCCGTTATGCCCTATCTGCGTAAAATATTCCTCGTATTGGATGCGCTGGGCCTGGTGGTCTTTTCTATTATTGGCGCTCAGGTGGCGCTGGATATGGGCCATGGTCCGATTATCGCCGTGGTCGCTGCGGTCACTACCGGGGTTTTCGGCGGCGTATTACGCGATATGTTCTGTAAACGCATCCCGCTGGTGTTCCAGAAAGAACTGTATGCCGGCGTATCATTTGCCGCTGCCGTGCTGTACATCGTGCTGCAGCATTATGTCTCCAGCCACGATGTGGTGGTTATCTCCACCCTGCTTTTCGGCTTTACCGCCCGACTACTGGCGCTGCGCCTGAAGTTAGGTCTGCCGGTATTTTACTATCGCCATGAAGGCCATTAAGGCATAAAGCCCGCGATCCGCTGAGCAGCTAACCAGTTGCTCAGCGCTGTGATCTCCCTATTCTCCAGCCACTGCATCACCTGCCGAGCCCGCCGCTCCCCCATGAAAGGAAGCTGCCGCCAGCTTTGTTCATCGCGTTCTTGCAATTGCTGCCACGAACCATCCCTGCAGGCATTCAGCGTTGCCTGTGTTAACGGTATTCCCATGGCAATCACCCAGCGCGTGAACGGAAGATCGCGTGACAGGTTGAATTGATGCCATAACTTCTCCCCTTTGCTTACACCAAATGTGGATTGTAGTTGTTCCTGAGTTAGCCCGAGCCAGGAAAAGATATGCTCAAAGCGATACGCCTGGTGGAGCTCCCGCCATCCCGCCTCGCCGATGCCCTCCAGCCCCAGCACCTCTTTGGCCCCCAGCCAGACCAGTCTGGCAACAAACTGTTCCTGGCACTCCGCTGTGGCATAAAAACAGGTTAATGAATTGAAGCGCCCCTCAGGTGGCACTGGCTTAATACGCTGGGTACTGCGCCAGACCACTTCATCTATACGGGGGATCCCTTGTCCGGCCAGGCTCACCAGAATCTGATCGCCAGGCGCGATATCCCATTCATTCCAGCGTCGAACGGAACCAATATTGACGCGCTGTACGCGTTTATCATCCAGCATGACGGGAGTCAGCAATGCAACCACCGCAATTTTTCCGCTTTTGCCAACAGAGAACTGAATACCCGTCACCTCAGACACCCTGGCCACGGGAGGATATTTCCACGCTGCCAGCCAGTCTCCCTGTCCGGGTAGCCAGTATCGCGCCTGCGGCTCTTTTCCCGTTCGCACAACTACGCCATCCGTCACAAAAGGTAATGCTGAACTCCACCAACTGGCGCGTGCTTGCTCGACATCATCTGCACTCTTCACGGCCCTGGTAAAATGTTGCGTAAAACTGAAACCGGCAGCAGTGAGTTGTTCCAGTCTTTCCGACATGGCAGCCGGTCCATCGGGCCACGCCCAGATAAAAATAGCCAGCGAGCGTAACATTTCCGGATTGCTCTGGCGTATCATCATTCCAGCAACCTTTGAACGGGCGTTCATTCCCCCTCTCTGCTGTTGGATATGCCCTTCCTGCTGCAAAAATATCTCACCCTGCAGAGTACTGTTAGCGAGCTGTCCCTTGGTGATATGGGGTACGGAAGGGATCTGAAGAACCTTTTGCGTCCAGTCTTCACCTTTCAGGCCGTTACCACGGCTAATCGCCCGGACCAAATTGCCATTGCGATAAACCAGCGTCACCGCCACGCCATCCACCTTCGGCTGTACCCAGAGATCGCTGCGGGCTTTCATCCATTGCTGTAGCGCTTGCTTATCGGCAAGTTTTCGAACTCCCGTATGGGGAACAGGGTGCGAGACGGTGCCACTTATTGGGGGCGCAGACAGATCTGTTTTGGCTTCATCGCCAAAACAACGTTGCCATTGGATGAGTTGCGCATTGAGCTGGTCATAAACGCCGTCGTCTACGGCACTTTCACCCTGTTTCCAGTAACTGTCATTCCACTGTGTTATCTGCTGCTGTAGTCGTGAAATTTCCTCATTTGCCCGGGCAGGCGACCAGACGGGGCAAACCGCCCATACAGGTAAATTCCAGACCAGCAAAACCAGCCCTATGCATTTCCATGATCCCATGCTACCTCCGCTGAACACTGCATTTCCCGGCAGATATAGCGCGAAGTGAAAGGGAAGCAGAGCGGCAAATATTCACTCTGCAGGCAGCATTCCTGACATTTGCACGTATTGCTGCAAATCGCGGATAAAACAGGAAACTGGTACGCAAAACGCAATAAACATGCGCAAAAAGTGTGACAAAGGCTACGTAGCAAAGCGGCTACGTGTATAATAAGCCCGTATGTAGGCTCTCTTTCGACAATCACATACATTAAGATACTCATGGCTCAAGGCACGCTTTATATTGTTTCTGCCCCCAGTGGCGCGGGTAAATCCAGCCTGATTCAGGCTTTATTAAAGACCCAACCGTTGTATGACACCCAGGTTTCTGTTTCGCACACCACGCGCGCACCGCGCCCGGGGGAAGTGCACGGTGAACACTATTTCTTTGTGAACCATGATGAATTCAGAACCATGATTGGCAGAGACGCGTTCCTGGAACACGCGGAGGTTTTCGGTAATTACTACGGCACCTCACGTGAAACCATTGAGCAAGTATTGGCATCCGGCGTAGACGTCTTTTTAGATATCGACTGGCAAGGTGCGCAGCAAATTCGTCAAAAAATGCCGCATGCGCGCAGTATTTTTATTTTGCCGCCATCTAAGATTGAGTTGGATCGCCGTCTGCGTGGCCGCGGTCAGGATAGCGAAGACGTGATAGCAAAACGTATGGCGCAAGCTGTTGCAGAAATGAGCCATTACGCCGAATATGATTATCTTATTGTGAACGATGATTTCGATACCGCCCTGGGCGATTTGAAAACCATCATTCGCGCCGAACGTCTGCGCATGAGCCGCCAAAAGCAGCGTCATGACGCTTTAATCAGCAAACTGTTGGCAGACTGAACCCACATTCAGTATCATGCCCAGTCATTTCTTCACCTGTGGAGCATTTTAAGTATGGCACGCGTAACTGTTCAGGACGCTGTAGAGAAAATTGGTAACCGTTTTGACCTGGTACTGGTCGCCGCGCGTCGCGCTCGTCAGATGCAGGTAGGCGGAAAGGATCCGCTCGTACCGGAAGAAAACGATAAAACTACCGTTATCGCGCTGCGCGAAATCGAAGAAGGTCTGATCAACAACCAGATCCTCGACGTGCGTGAGCGCCAGGAACAGCAAGAGCAGGAAGCCGCTGAATTACAAGCCGTTACCGCTATTGCTGAAGGTCGTCGTTAATCACAAAGCGGGTCGCCCTTGTATCTGTTTGAAAGCCTGAATCAACTGATTCAAAACTACCTGCCGGAAGACCAGATTAAGCGTCTTCGGCAGGCGTATCTCGTTGCACGTGACGCTCACGAGGGCCAGACACGTTCAAGCGGTGAACCCTATATCACGCACCCGGTAGCGGTAGCCTGCATTCTGGCCGAGATGAAACTCGACTACGAAACGCTGATGGCCGCGCTGCTGCATGACGTGATTGAAGATACCCCAGCCACCTACCAGGACATGGAACAGCTTTTTGGTAAAAGCGTTGCAGAGCTGGTAGAGGGGGTATCGAAGCTTGATAAGCTTAAGTTTCGCGATAAGAAAGAGGCGCAAGCTGAAAACTTTCGCAAGATGATTATGGCGATGGTGCAGGATATCCGCGTCATTCTCATCAAACTTGCTGACCGTACCCACAATATGCGCACGCTGGGCTCATTACGCCCGGACAAGCGTCGCCGCATCGCCCGTGAAACCCTCGAAATCTATAGTCCGCTGGCACACCGTTTAGGTATTCATCACATTAAAACCGAGCTGGAAGAGCTGGGTTTTGAAGCACTGTACCCGAACCGCTATCGCGTGATTAAAGAAGTGGTTAAAGCCGCTCGCGGCAACCGTAAAGAGATGATCCAAAAAATCCTCTCGGAAATCGAAGGGCGTTTGCAGGAGGCAGGCATTCCGTGTCGCGTAAGTGGGCGTGAGAAGCACCTGTACTCTATCTACTGCAAAATGGTGCTCAAAGAGCAGCGTTTTCACTCCATCATGGATATCTACGCTTTTCGCGTTATCGTTCATGATTCCGATACCTGTTATCGCGTACTCGGCCAGATGCATAGCCTGTACAAACCACGTCCTGGTCGCGTGAAAGACTATATCGCCATTCCAAAAGCGAACGGATATCAGTCTTTGCACACCTCGATGATCGGCCCTCACGGCGTTCCAGTTGAAGTACAAATTCGTACTGAAGACATGGATCAGATGGCAGAAATGGGTGTGGCAGCGCACTGGGCTTACAAAGAACACGGCGGCGAAAGCAGCACCACCGCACAAATCCGCGCTCAGCGCTGGATGCAAAGCCTGCTGGAACTGCAGCAGAGCGCCGGTAGCTCATTTGAATTTATTGAAAGCGTCAAATCTGATCTCTTCCCGGATGAGATTTATGTTTTCACACCGGAAGGGCGCATTGTTGAACTGCCTGCCGGTGCAACGCCTGTCGACTTCGCCTACGCCGTGCATACCGATATCGGTCACGCCTGCGTCGGCGCACGCGTAGACAGACAGCCTTACCCGCTTTCACAACCGCTCTTTAGCGGTCAGACCGTTGAGATTATTACCGCGCCGGGCGCACGCCCGAATGCAGCATGGCTCAACTTCGTCGTCAGTTCGAAAGCGCGCGCCAAAATTCGCCAGTTGCTGAAAAACCTCAAGCGCGATGATTCCGTCAGTCTGGGGCGTCGACTGCTCAACCATGCCCTGGGCGGTAGCCGAAAGCTGGCTGAAATCCCGCCAGAGAGCATCCAGCGTGAGCTTGAGCGCATGAAGCTCGCCACGCTTGACGATCTACTCGCAGAAATCGGTCTGGGTAACGCCATGAGCGTGGTGGTAGCGAAAAACCTCCAGCAGGGCGAAGCAACAGCGAACGTCCCAGCGCAATCTGGTCACGGTCATTTGCCGATCAAAGGCGCAGACGGCGTGCTGATCACCTTCGCGAAATGCTGCCGTCCAATTCCAGGCGATCCCATCATTGCCCACGTCAGTCCGGGTAAAGGTCTGGTGATTCACCATGAGTCCTGCCGTAATATTCGTGGCTACCAGAAAGAGCCAGAGAAATTTATGGCGGTGGAATGGGATAAAGAAACAGAGCAGGAATTCATCACTGAGATTAAGGTGGATATGTTTAACCACCAGGGTGCTCTGGCGAACCTGACGGCGGCAATCAACACGACCACCTCCAATATTCAAAGTCTGAATACGGAAGAGAAAGATGGCCGCGTTTATAGCGCCTTTATTCGCCTGACCGCTCGCGATCGCGTGCACCTGGCGAATATCATGCGCAAAATTCGCGTCATGCCGGACGTGATAAAAGTCACCCGTAACCGAAACTAGTCTTATGAATGAACAGCGCTATGCACGTATCCGCGAGATGCTCGCACGTCGTCAGCCCGATCTGACCGTCTGCATGGAGCAGGTTCACAAACCTCATAACGTTTCTGCGATTATTCGTACTGCAGATGCGGTCGGCGTGCATGAAGTCCACGCCGTCTGGCCGGGTAGTCGTATGCGCACCATGGCCTCTTCTGCCGCAGGCAGCAACAGTTGGGTGCAGGTGAAAACCCACCTTACCATTGGCGATGCGGTCACACATTTAAAAAACCGCGGCATGCAGGTTCTGGCAACTCATCTGTCAGATAAAGCCGTGGATTTTCGCGAGATTGATTACACGCGTCCCACCTGCATCCTGATGGGCCAGGAGAAAACCGGCATCACTCAGGAAGCGTTGGATCTGGCTGATCAGGACATCATCATTCCCATGACTGGCATGGTGCAGTCGCTGAACGTTTCGGTCGCCTCCGCGCTGATTCTGTACGAAGCACAACGCCAGCGGCAAAACGCTGGGATGTACCGACGAGAAAACAGCATGCTGCCACAAGACGAGCAGCAGCGCTTACTGTTTGAAGGCGGTTATCCGGTGCTGGCGAATGTCGCTAAGCGCAAAGGTCTTCCCTACCCTCACGTAAACACGCAGGGCGAAATTGAAGCCGATGCAACGTGGTGGGCCACTATGCAATCTGCGAGATAAACGCGATGAAAGGCCGTTTACTGGATGCCATCCCACTCAACTCTCTGACCGGCGTTGGCGCAGCGCAAAGCAGTAAACTGGCGAAAATTGGCCTGCACACCGTACAGGACCTCCTGCTACACCTCCCCCTGCGTTACGAAGACCGTACCCATCTGTACCCGATTGGCGAACTGCTGCCGGGCGTCTATGCCACCGTTGAAGGCGAAGTGCTGAACTGCAATATCACCTTCGGCGGTCGCCGGATGATGACCTGTCAGATCAGCGATGGTTCCGGCATTCTCACCATGCGCTTTTTCAATTTCAGCGCAGCAATGAAAAACAGTCTCGCCACCGGGCGTCGGGTACTGGCCTATGGCGAAGCCAAACGCGGGAAATACGGCGCAGAGATGATCCACCCGGAATACCGCGTGCAGGGCGATCTCAGCACGCCGGAATTGCAGGAAACTCTCACTCCGGTTTACCCGACAACCGAAGGCGTGAAGCAGGCCACGCTGCGCAAGCTGACCGATCAGGCACTGGATCTGCTCGATACTTGCGCCATTGCCGAACTGCTGCCACCAGAGCTGTTACAGGGCATGATGAGCCTGCCCGAAGCACTGCGCACGTTGCACCGCCCCCCACCGTCGCTGCAACTCAGCGATCTGGAAACAGGACAACATCCGGCGCAGCGACGTCTGATTCTCGAAGAACTGCTGGCGCATAATCTCAGTATGCTGGCATTACGCGCCGGGGCGCAGCGTTTTCATGCCCAGCCGCTGAGCGCAAACAATGCGCTGAAAGATAAGCTGTTGGCGGCACTACCATTTAAACCGACCGGCGCACAGGCCCGCGTCACCGCGGAGATAGAACGTGATATGGCGCTGGATGTGCCGATGATGCGCCTGGTGCAGGGCGATGTCGGCTCCGGTAAAACGTTGGTTGCGGCGTTAGCCGCCCTGCGCGCTATTGCACATGGTAAGCAGGTTGCGCTGATGGCCCCCACCGAATTATTGGCTGAACAACATGCGAATAACTTCCGCAGCTGGTTCGCGCCGCTGGGCGTTGAAGTGGGCTGGCTGGCGGGCAAGCAGAAAGGCAAAGCGCGTCTGGCGCAACAGGAAGCCATCGCCAGCGGTCAGGTGCAGATGATTGTCGGTACTCATGCAATTTTCCAGGAACAGGTTCAGTTCAACGGTCTGGCACTGGTTATCATCGACGAACAGCACCGCTTCGGGGTGCATCAGCGTCTGGCGCTGTGGGAAAAAGGTCAGCAGCAGGGTTTTCACCCGCACCAGCTCATCATGACTGCCACACCAATCCCGCGCACATTGGCGATGACCGCCTATGCCGATCTCGACACCTCAGTAATTGATGAACTCCCACCAGGACGCACCCCGGTCACCACGGTGGCGATTCCGGATACCCGCCGCAGCGACATCATTGATCGCGTGCGCAACGCCTGTACCCACGAAGCGCGCCAGGCATACTGGGTCTGCACGCTAATTGAAGAGTCTGATCTGTTAGAAGCTCAAGCAGCAGAAGCAACGTGGGAAGAGCTTAAGATTGCGCTGCCAGAACTCAATATTGGCCTGGTACATGGCCGTATGAAGCCCGCCGAGAAGCAGTCAGTAATGGCAGCCTTTAAGCAGGGTGAACTGCATCTGCTGGTTGCCACCACGGTGATTGAAGTGGGCGTGGACGTGCCAAACGCCAGCCTAATGATTATTGAAAACCCGGAGCGCCTGGGCCTGGCCCAGCTGCATCAGCTACGTGGCCGCGTAGGTCGTGGCGCGGTGGCCTCCCACTGCGTCCTGCTCTACAAATCACCGCTGTCTAAAACCGCGCAGAAACGCCTGCAGGTTCTGCGCGACAGCAACGACGGGTTCGTGATTGCGCAAAAAGATTTAGAAATCCGCGGCCCCGGTGAGCTGTTGGGTACTCGGCAGACCGGAACAGCGGAATTCAAAGTCGCGGATTTACTGCGCGATCAGGCGATTATCCCGGAAGTTCAGCGCATTGCTCGCCATATTCACGAACGTTACCCGCAACAGGCTGTGGCGCTAATAGAGCGCTGGATGCCGGAAACCGAACGCTACTCCAACGCATAGTGGATTCATAGCGGCGGCGGATGTTACCCCGCCGCACAGCCGTTATTGCGCAAAAATCGGTAACAGCAGATACAGCTTAATCACCAGCGCGTTGACGATATCGATAAAGAATGCCCCCACCATCGGCACCACCAGAAACGCCATATGGGATGGCCCAAAGCGTTCGGTAATCGCCTGCATGTTGGCAATCGCCGTCGGCGTCGCGCCGAGGCCAAAACCGCAGTGTCCGGCAGCCAGCACAGCGGCATCGTAGTTCTTACCCATCATGCGCCAGGTAACGAATATCGCATACAGCGCCATGAAAATGGTCTGCACAACCAGGATTGCCAGCATCGGCAGGGCCAGAGAAGCCAGTTCCCATAGCTTCAGGCTCATCAGCGCCATCGCCAGGAACAGTGACAGACTAACGTTACCCAGCACAGAAACCGCACGTTCGAACACCCGGTAAAAGCCCAGTAGCGCCAGACCATTGCTGAGGATCACCCCAACAAACAGCACGCAAACGAAGGTTGGCAGTTCCAGCACCGTTCCAACCAGCATTTGCGCAACGATTTTACCCACCGTCAGACAGATAGCGATCAGCGCGATGGTTTCAATCAGCACCAGTGAGGTGATCATGCGCCCAACGTCCGGCTTTTCAAATGCGGTCGGCACAGCCTGATCGTCCGGCATACCGTCTGGCGTGGTGGAGTGTTTGACCAGATAGCGCGCCACCGGACCTCCAATCAGCCCACCCAGCACCAGGCCAAACGTTGCGCAAGCCATCGCCACTTCAGTCGCATTGGTGAAGCCATAACGTTCAATAAACAGCTTGCTCCATGCTGCCCCGGTTCCGTGTCCACCAGAGAGGGTGATCGAGCCAGCGATCAGACCCATCAGCGGGTCCAGGCCCAGCAAGGTTGCCATACCGATCCCGATGGCGTTTTGCATAAGCAGCAGGCCAACAACCACAATCAGAAAGATGCCCACCACACGGCCACCGGCGCGCAAACTTGCGATATTGGCGTTCAGACCGATAGTGGCGAAGAAGGCCAGCATCAACGGATCACGCAGGGTCATATCGAAGTTAACTTCCCAACCCATGCTTTTTTTCAGCACCAGCAGCGCAATCGCCACCAGCAGGCCGCCCGCTACGGGTTCGGGAATGGTGTATTTTTTCAGGAAGGAAACAGATTGGACGAGCTTACGTCCCAGCAGCAACACAAGGGTTGCCGCAACCAGCGTTGATAACGTATCGAGATAAAACATTTACAGCTCCATTAGTGCGTTTAGCACAATCACGCACGATGCATTCCAGACCGATTTTTAGCTCTTATTGAGTTTTCGGGGTGGATTTTAAGCAGAAAATGATGAAAAGTTATATAAAAATGTTTGTTTATCCGTTTTAAATATTAAGAATACCTGCTAGCAAACGTTTGCTTTTCCGCCCTGGTCAGATAAAATCACCGCTTTTCCACCATGGGATTGCCTCTGATGTCCGTTAACGCCGTAGAGTCAACAAATGCGCAACCGGTTGCGCAGACTCACAACAGTGAACTGATTTACCGTCTTGAAGATCGCCCCCCGTTAGCCCAGACCTTATTTGCCGCCTGTCAGCATCTGCTGGCCATGTTCGTCGCGGTAATTACTCCCGCTCTGTTAATTTGCCAGGCGCTTGGTTTACCGGCTCAGGATACTCAACACATTATCAGTATGTCGCTGTTCGCCTCCGGCGTAGCTTCTATCATTCAGATCAAAGCCTGGGGGCCGGTAGGCTCAGGGCTGCTATCCATTCAGGGCACCAGCTTTAACTTTGTTGCGCCACTGATTATGGGCGGTACGGCGCTAAAAACCGGTGGCGCAGATGTCCCAACCATGATGGCGGCGCTGTTCGGTACGCTGATGCTGGCAAGCTGCACCGAGATGGTTATCTCACGCGTACTGCATCTGGCGCGGCGGATCATTACCCCATTGGTCTCAGGCGTGGTGGTGATGATTATCGGCCTGTCGCTGATTCAGGTGGGTCTGACATCGATTGGTGGTGGCTATGCCGCAATGAGCGACAACACCTTTGGTGCACCGAAAAATTTACTGTTGGCAGGCGTGGTGCTGGCACTAATCATCCTGCTTAACCGTCAACGCAATCCTTACCTGCGTGTTGCGTCATTGGTGATTGCGATGGCGGCAGGCTATCTGCTGGCCTGGTTTATGGACATGCTGCCGCAAAATACCGCACCGGTAAGCCAGGACCTGCTAATGGTGCCAACGCCGCTGTATTATGGCCTGGGTATCGACTGGAGTTTACTGCTGCCGCTGATGCTGGTCTTTATGATCACCTCGCTGGAAACCATCGGCGATATTACGGCCACCTCTGATGTCTCCGAGCAGCCGGTTTCTGGTCCGCTGTATATGAAACGCCTGAAAGGCGGCGTGCTGGCGAACGGTCTGAACTCGTTTGTTTCCGCTGTATTCAACACCTTCCCGAACTCCTGCTTTGGACAGAACAACGGGGTTATTCAGTTAACGGGCGTTGCCAGCCGCTACGTCGGTTTTGTGGTGGCGCTGATGTTGATCGCGCTGGGCCTGTTCCCGGCGGTCAGCGGTTTTGTACAGCATATTCCTGAGCCAGTACTGGGCGGGGCAACGCTGGTAATGTTCGGTACTATCGCCGCATCCGGCGTGCGTATTGTGTCCCGCGAGCCGCTGAACCGTCGCGCGATTCTGATTATCGCGCTGTCGCTGGCCGTCGGCTTGGGCGTCTCCCAGCAGCCGTTGATCCTGCAGTTCGCCCCGGACTGGGTGAAAAACCTGCTCTCTTCCGGCATTGCCGCAGGCGGTATTACCGCTATAGTTCTGAACCTGGTGTTCCCACCAGAAAAGCAATAAGCAAAATGCGGCGTTGATTCAGAATCAACGCCGTTGTAACGCTCTTTCACCATTCCCGCCTTGAGCATTGCGTCTAAATCGTGCATAACTTGACTATGTGCACTTCGCGGGATGGAAGACCATGAAATTTATTGGAAAGCTGCTTCTTTACGTGCTGATCGCCCTTGCAGTGGCGATCCTCGGCCTTTATTTTCTACTGCAAACCCGCTGGGGCGCAGAGCACGTCAGCGCCTGGGTTTCACAGAACAGCAGCTACCATCTGGCCTTTGATGCCATCGATCACCGGTTTTCTTCCCCTTCCCATATTCTGCTGGAAAACGTCACCTTTGGCCGGGATGGTCAGCCCGCCACGCTGGTCGCCAAAACGGTCGATATTGGACTCAGTAGCCGACAAATCACAGACCCGCTGCATGTAGACACCATTTTATTGCAAAACGGCACGCTGAATCTTTCCCAGCAAACCGCGCCGTTGCCGTTTCAGGCCGATCGCCTGCAGTTGCAGGATATGGCGTTTAACAGCCCCGGCAGCGAGTGGAACCTCAGCGCCCAGCGCGTTAACGGCGGCATCATTCCCTGGAGCCCTGAGGCAGGTAAAATTCTCGGCAGCAAAGCGCAAATTCAGCTCAGCGCCAGTTCGTTGACGCTCAACGATGTCCCGACCACCAACGTCTTGATTGAAGGCAGCATTGACCATGACCGGGTGACGCTTAGCAATATTGGCGCAGACGTGGCGCGTGGAGCATTAACCGGCGTAGCGCAACGCAATGCCGACGGGAGCTGGGTAGTGGAGAATCTGCGCCTGAACGATATTCGCCTGCAAAGCGACAAATCGCTGGCCGACTTTTTTGCCCCGTTAAGCACCATTCCTTCCCTGCAAATTGGTCGTCTGGAAGTGACGGATGCCCGTCTGCAAGGCCCTGACTGGGCGGTTACGGATCTCGATCTGAGCTTGCGCAACATGACCTTCAGCAAGGACGACTGGCAAACTCAGGAAGGAAAATTGTCAATGAACGCCAGCGAGTTTATCTACGGCTCGTTGCACTTCTTCGATCCGATTCTGAACGCTGAATTCTCGCCGCAAGGTATTGCGCTGCGCCAGTTCACCACCCGCTGGGAAGGCGGTATGGTCAGAACGTCGGGTAATTGGCTGCGCAACAACAAAGCGCTGGTCCTCGATGATGCCGCCATCGCCGGTCTGGAATACACGCTGCCGGAAAACTGGAAACAGCTGTGGATGAACCCCCTACCTGTCTGGCTAAACAGCCTGACGCTGAAGAAATTCAGCGCCAGCCGCAATCTGGTAATTGATATCGACCCGAGTTTCCCGTGGCAGCTCACCGCGCTTGACGGTTACGGCGCTAACCTCGGGCTGGTACAGAACAATCAGTGGGGGATCTGGAGCGGGAGCACCACCCTCAACGCCGCTGCTGCTACCTTTAACCGCACGGATGTACGTCGTCCTTCGCTGGCGCTGACGGCGAACAACAGCACCATCAATATCAGCGAACTGAGCGCCTATACGGAAAAAGGGCTGCTGGAGGCCACCGCCAGCATTTCGCAGTTGCCTCAGCGCCAGGCTCAGATCAGCCTGAACGGACGCGGCGTGCCAATGACGATCCTGCAACAATGGGGCTGGCCCGCGCTGCCGCTTTCCGGCGATGGTAATATTCAGCTTACCACCAGCGGCAATATTCAGGCCGATGCGCCGCTCAAGCCAACGGTCAGCGGCCAACTGCATGCGGTGAACGTGGAGAAACAGCAGGTCACGCAGACCATGCAGGCGGGCGTGGTTTCAGGGAGTGAAGTCACAGCACCACCACCTGCGCAATAATTTATTGTCCGGTGGCGCTTCGCTTACCGGGCCTACTCACGCTCATAAACGAGTATATTCACTGCACAACAGCCACTTCACCGGCTCATCCTCTTCAATCGCCGGGAAGCGACCGCCGGGTTCCAGAAAGTGGTTGTCATGCTGGTCGTCATTGACCATCGAGATTTCCCAGCCCAGCACGAACGCCTTCTCCGCCCAAAAGCGATGATACAAGCGCGGCGGCAGGCACACCCCCTGTCCCGGTTTCAATACCAGCGTCTCGCCAGCGTCAACGGTACGCCGCTGACCATCGACGCTAACTTCAACAATACGCCGTGCGTCATACCCGTCATCAGGCGTGGCCCATGCCAGCTGCATACATAAGTCACCGCCGCCGCGATTCACGATATCTTCCATTTTATGGCGATGAAAATGCCATGGTGTTTGCTGATCCTGCTGAATTTGCAGCATCTTTTCAGCATACGGTTTGGGATAACCCGCTGACCCTGGCTGACCATTGCGCAACGTCAGTAACGTCAGTCCCGTTTGCGCAAAATCTCCACGCCCAAAGTCGGTAATATCCCAGCCCAACTGGAGATCGCGCACTTCACGCCACAGAGATTGATCCTGTTGCCGCCAGGCATCGATCGTAAAATACGCAAAATCAGGCAGACAGACCCGAAAAGTCTCGGCGATGGCATGCGCTTTATCGACGGCATAATTAATATGTGAACGCTTCATTCCACTTTTCCTTGTTGCGAAAGAGGCGGGTCGCCCCGCCTGCATGCCGTTAGTAAAGTGATGCTTTGCCGGTTGAGCCGAACAGTTTCATTTTGTGGCGGATCACGTCCCGCGCGGCGCTAATGGCTTCCGGGTAGATTACGTTCGGGTCCCACCAGGTTTCTTTCGCCAGGATTTCGCGGACTTTCTGGAAGTAGGCATATTTCATATCGCTGGAAATGTTGATTTTGCCAACACCCAGCGTCACGGATTCGGCAATTTCCGCATCCGGGTTCGCGGAACCACCGTGCAGCACCAGCGGAATATCCACACGCCCGGCGATGTCGCGCAGGATGTTCATTTGCAGCTCTGGCTGCATCCCTTTCGGGTAGATCCCGTGCGCGGTTCCAATAGCCACCGCCAGCGTGTCTGCACCGGTTCGGGCGATAAAATCCTCTGCCTGAGCAGGATCGGTATAAGTAACCTTCGACACACCGCCTTCCACTGACGTCCCGGTCTGACCAATCGTACCCAACTCCCCTTCCACAGAAACACCTACCGCATGCGCCAGCTTGACCACTTCGCGGGTCAGCGCCACGTTCTCTTCATACGGCAGCAGCGAGCCATCAATCATCACCGAGGTAAACCCACACTGAATCGCCCGCAGAACATGCTCAACCGAAGCGCCGTGGTCCAGATGCAGAGTAAACGGCACTGGGCTACGCATCGTGATATCACGGACGTAGCTAAAAAACGCATCGCCGACAAAATCATGTTCGCTGGGGTGAATGGAGATAATCGCCGGGGTGTTGGTCGCTTCCGCTTCTTCCACAACTGCACGTACAAAGCAGCTGTCCGCCACGTTGAATGCGCCGATGGCAAAACCGTGCTGACGGGTAGGTTGCAGTAATTCTTTCATCGAAACTAACATGTTAATTCTCCAGTTTCAGGGTGTAGAAAGCCCTGCCAGTGCGTCATCGCAGAGGCATAGAAGGCGTTACAGAAAATGAATCAGGCTTTGCCGATAGCGCCGCTGGCCTGCAGGTACGGAATAATGGCTTCCTCGCAGGCCTGCTCCATCAGGGTCAGGGCATCAACAAGTTCACCGGATGTGTCACGACACAGGGTATGCAGCAGCGCAGCCTTTCCGGCTTCGAAAACCGCTGCGCCAACGTTTATCTTGGCGACGCCAAACATCGGACAGCGCTGTAGCTGATCAAACGGCGTCCCGCTGCCGCCATGCAGCGCCAGAGGTACCGTTGATAACCGGGCAATGTCCTCCAGCCGCTGGAAATCAATGGCTGGCGTAACGCCCGGCGCGTACATGCCGTGTGCCGTACCGACCGATACCGCCAGCAAATCGATCCCGGTCTGCTGGATAAAGGGTTCCACGTCGGCGGCCTGAGTCATCAAATCAGCGTTAGCGGCATGGTCATAGCGCGGAGCATCGGCCAGATGGCCCAGCTCGCCTTCCACGCACAAAGAAACGCTGGCTGCGAGCTCAACCACTGCACGGGTCTGGCGAATATTCTCCTCCAGCGCAAAGGCGGAGGCATCGATCATTAGCCCGCTGAATCCGGCGCGAAAAGCCTGACGAATGCGTACAGGATCCTTTCCATGATCCAGCGCCAGCGCGACCGGTACCGAGGCTTCCTCTGCCAGCGTTTTGACGACCGCAGCGGCTATCGGGGCCGGAAAATGCTCCAGATGCCCCTGATACAGATTCAGAATGATGGGCGCACGGTGTTTCTCTGCCACCCGAACCGCCGCGCGGGCGCTTTCCAGGTTCATGCAGTTGATGGCCAGCAGCGCGTACTGCTCGCGCCAGGCTTTCGCCACCATGCTTTTCATATCGGCAAACATACGGCCTCCGGTTATTCCAGGGTGAAGGTGATCTCTTCGTCTTTCAGTTTTTGATCGCTGAGTTCATCAAACTCTTCGTCACGCTCGGTCACCGGTTTCTTCCACAGCGACAATATGACACCGCAAATCACTGTGCCGATCCCCAGCGCCAGGCAAAACAGCAGTGGATGCGTAAAGAGCGGAACCACAAACATGCCGCCGTGCGGTACCGGGCTTTCGACACCCCACACCATAATCAGGCCGCCCGCAATCGCCGAGGCCACCACGCAGGAGCCCACCACGCGCAACAGGTCGCGCGCTGCAATCGGAATGACCCCTTCGGTAATCATGCAGATCCCCATCGGGAATGCCGCTTTCAGCGCCTCGCGCTCCGCACGGGTGTATTTGTGACGCGTCAGCAGGAAAGAGAGCGTAATGCCGAACGGAGGGATCATCGAGCCAACAAACTTCACCGCTTCCGGACCGTACACACCGCTG
Source organism: Citrobacter sp. Cy070 (assembly GCF_030332245.1). Lineage (NCBI taxonomy): Bacteria > Pseudomonadati > Pseudomonadota > Gammaproteobacteria > Enterobacterales > Enterobacteriaceae > Citrobacter > Citrobacter sp. Cy070. The sequence continues at coordinate 26,203 of NZ_JAOWIG010000087.1, read as the reverse complement.
ACCAGCATGCCGTCAGCAAACAGCGACATGGTTTTATTCACCGGTCCGCCGAAGTCGAATGTCGCCATCGCACCGAGGATAGCGCCCATCAGAAAGCGGGATCCGCCCTGCATGGACTCCAGCAGATGAATCAACGCGTCCTGCAGCCAGGCTATCGGCTTGCCAATCAGCGTCATCATCAACAGGCCGCCAATGACGGTACTCAGTACCGGCAACACCATGATGGGCATCAGCCCCTGCATCGACTGTGGCAAACGGATATAGCGCTTAAGAAGCAGTACGGTATAACCGACCAGGAACCCGCCCAGCATCCCGCCGATAAAACCGGTATGAATTTCGCCGCAAACAAAACCGACAATCAGGCCCGGCGCAAATCCAGGACGGTCGGCAATGGAGTACGCAATCGCCGCACTAATCAGCGGTACGATTAACCCCATCCCCCAGCCGCCAATCTGGTTGAGCATCCAGGGTATGGTTCCTGTTTTTTCACCCACGTTAGTGCCGCCAAGTATTTGCCCGAGAGCAATACAGATCCCGGCGGCGACAATTAACGGGATCATCCACGAAATTCCCGTTAATAAATGTCTTTTTATTTCCTGAGATAGCGGAATTTTATTTTCACTCATGTGAAATCCCTCCAGAATGAGGATCGCTACTAGTTGGTGTTAACTAATGATTTTTCGACCTTTTCAAGAAACTGAATGGGCGATTTTATGACGATTTCGGTTTTCACTCGCACAATGCGTTTATTTGAAAATCGTTCCTCCCCTCTTATTTTGACATCGACAGCAAGAATTACGACATCAGCTGCAGAAATATCCTCTGTCAGCAGTTCGTTCTCCGTGCCGATAGTTCCCTGGGTTTCAACTCTTATATTATGACCAAGCGCTTTAGCACCTTTAATTAGCTTCTCACGAGCAATATAGGTGTGCGCAATACCCGCCGTACAGGCGGCAACACAAACAATATTCATAACATGCTCCACTTTTTATTTAGCAGACATTGGATTCAGCATATTGGCTAAAAAGCTCAATAATTTTCTGTGGACTGCTTTCGACTAACAGTTGTTCAATAATGTCGTCATCCGCCAACGCGCCGGCAACCTGCGAAAGCAGACGAATATGTGTAGTGTTTTGATCTTCAAGACGTACGGCAAACAGAATGATGCAGCGCACGTTGCTACCATCCAGGGTTTCCCAGGGAATATCCTGGCGGGTACGCCCAATTGCCAGCGTGGTATTGACCACCGCCGAGGATTTCCCGTGCGGGATCGCAATATGATTTTCGAAGCCGGTCGAGCCTTCTGATTCACGCTGCCAGACATCCTGAATAAACGTTTCCCGACAGCTAATTGCCCCATCTTTTTGCAGAATATCCGTCAGTTCCTCAATAGCCTCCGTTTTGTTTGTGGCCTTCATGTCCAAAATAACGCGATTTGTATTGAGTATTTTCGTGATGTCCATCAATCATACCTCATGGAGTTCAGACATTAATTTTCGACGACCAGCGACGTCGCCCGATGTAATTTTTCCGTAATAACCGTTTCTGTTACCCGCTTAATATCTGCATCATTGAAAAAGGCGGTGACATACACGACCGGCATAGCAACAGCAGGTAAATTTATCGTCGATACCACCAGTTCAATATCGTCAGTCAGTACGGAGGGCAGGCTGCCTGCCGATACCACGCCGACGATAGTCCAGTCCGGAAAGGCGCGCAGAATACGGCTTTTGAGTAAGTGAGAGGTGCCAATACCGGTTGAGCAGACCAGCAGCACACGCTTACGCGCTATCTGCCGCTCCATTGCGGCTTGAAAATGCACGGTTAAATATCCCACCTCATCTTCCGACACGGGCCGCTCGCCCCAACCGCTAAACACCCGATTCACCGCGCACTGGGTCAGACGCCACACGTCCTGCAACTCGCCTTTAATATCCTCCAGCAGCGGATTACGAATGCGGATCTGGTAGTTCAGGCGGTTAATCAGCGGCTTAATGTGGATCAGCAATCCGTCATACAGCGCCGTGTCCTGGCTAAGATCGCTGTCGACCATCTCGGCAAAGGAGGCAATCAACCGATGGGTAATCAAACGCGCTTCGTCGCTGGAGTGCATATGGCCAATCACGCTCACGTCGTTATGCTCTTCAATTACCACGCCGGAGGAGATAATGTATTGATATATAAACCAGACTTCGTCTTCCGGTAGCGGGTGGGCAATGCGTTTTTCAATATGTTGAATCATCCGGCTGGCAATGGAAAAAATATTCTCGTCACATGAGGTGATATTTTCATCTTTTCTCGGTAGCGCATTGCCCCGCGTGATGCGGTACATCATGATCAAAATATGGGTAAAGATATTGATGTAATAAGGCTCGCCCAAAGACCAGCACAGGTCGTTCTCCATTTCCTGCAATAACGTCTGGACAAATAAAACATCTTCTTCGCCAAAGTAATGCACTAAGGCTTTATAACTGCCCGGGTCAAGGCGTGAATAAACCACGTTACCGGGTTCATTATGGTTAATCACGCCGTTAATCAGCGACGCCATCGCCTGGCGTACACCGCTCTCGCTGCCTTCGATATGCGTGCCGCTCTGACTGCGAATCAACGACAGGCCCAGTGGGGTAATCCAGGATTCAATTACTTTCAGATCGTTAACAATCGATGCGCTACTAATGAAATAACGTTCGGATAATTTACTGATCGACGTTTCATGCGGCGTTTCGCTTAATAATTGTGAGGCTATCTTGACTCGCCGTGAATTATTCATCATGCCGTCAGTATCATCACCCTCCGATCCTAATAACTGGTCCATATATAAAAGGTCGGTAATATTATCGGAACTTAATATCACCCCAGCACCAGCACGTTTATCGATGGTTATTTTCCATTCTGATAACCATGGTTCCAGTAAGCGCAGATCGCGCTGCACAGTTTTCTCTGAAACAGATAAATACTCGGCAATTTTCAGCAGCGTGACATATTCCTTCTTAGACAGAAGAAACTTTAATAATCTGTTTTGTCGCGAGGTAATCATTTGCATTATTTACCCTTATTACATACCAGATTAAATATCTATACCCGTCATACTTCAAGCTGCATGTGCGTTGACTTTCCTCGCTCACCCCAGTCACGTACTTATGTACGCTCAGGGGATTCGCTGCGTCGCCGCCTTCCTGCAACTCGAATTATTTAGGTTATAAAGAAGCATTTATGCTCCACGTGTAATCCGTGATGATAAATATAAGAGGACTACGATGCGCCAACAATACTAAATCGTGTCCAGTAATCCGGACAGAAATAAGACAAAAAGAGGAAATAGTGAGATATTTACGGCGCAGATCACATTTTTCGCGGGAATCAGAGTGATACCGCTCGCAAATATGCAGAGATAAAAATTTAATTCAGGATGTTTTGGATTTTCAGATCTGGAATGCTGCTCGCAGCGTGGGCCGGATAAAACGCATCCGGCACCACGTCGACACATGCTTACAAGGTAATCGTCAGCTCACTGCCCTGTGGAGTAATAACTACACCCAGCTCGCTGCCCATATGCGACCCGCATTTAATGCCGCCAATTTTCTGAATATTTCGCAGGCACAGCGTCCAGTTCCGTGCCTCACCGTTCCCTTTCACAGTGATGGTATTACCTACACGCGTCGCCTTCAGCGTGAAGATAACCGAGCCGTCCATCGCAGGCACTTCACACACCGCTTCCCGGCCCTCCTGCAGATGGAACAGCTGGAACGCGGTTCCTTCATGCCAGGCGTAGTCCGGCTTCTGGTTATTGCTGCCCAGCGCCAGCAGGGTGTTCTCACGCACGTAGACTGGCAGGCTCAGGAAGTCATGCTGCTGTTTATGCCAGCGGCTACCAGACACCTCGTCGTTACGCCACAGATGCGTCCAGCGTCCTTCCGGCAGGTAGAACTGCACATCACCCTTCTCGCTAAACACCGGCGCAACCATCACGCTATCGCCCAGCATATACTGGCGGTCGAGGTAATCACATGCCGGATCGTCCGGGAACTCCAGCATCATTGCGCGCATCATCGGCGTTCCTTGCTCATTGGCGCGCGCCGCTTCGCGATACAGATACGGCATCATGCGGCATTTCTGCTCGGTGAAGTAGCGCACCACATCGCAGGATTCGTCATCGTACGCCCACGGCACGCGGTAGGATTTGCTACCGTGCAGACGACTATGGCTGGAGAGCAGCCCGAACGCACACCAGCGCTTGTAGACGTGCGCCGGGGCGGTATTCTCAAAGCCGCCAATATCGTGACTCCAGAAGCCAAAGCCGGACAGACCAATGGACAACCCGCCGCGCAGGCTTTCCGCCATCGATTCATAGTTGGCATAGCAGTCGCCGCCCCAATGCACCGGAAACTGCTGCGCGCCGACCGAAGCTGAACGGGCAAACAGCACCGCCTCTTCTTCACCGACAGTCTCTTTCAGCACGTTCCACACCAGTTCGTTGTAGATGTACGCATAATGGTTATGCATTTTCTGCGGATCGGCACCGTCAAACCACTGAACGTCAGTAGGAATGCGTTCGCCAAAGTCAGTTTTGAAACAATCCACGCCGATATCCACCAGACCTTTCAGCTTGTTGGCATACCACTCGCAGGCTTCGGGATTGGTAAAGTCATAAATCGCCAGGCCCGGCTGCCATTTATCCCATTGCCACAGGGAGCCGTCCGGACGTTTGAGCAGATACCCTTTCTCTTTCATCTCTTTGAAAATTGGTGATTTTTGCCCGATATACGGGTTGATCCACACGCAGACCTTCAGCCCTTTTTCTTTCAGACGGCGGATCATGCCTTCCGGATCCGGGAAGGTCACCGGATCCCACTCAAAGTCGCACCACTGGAAGGCTTTCATCCAGAAGCAGTCAAAGTGAAAAACGTGTAGCGGCAGATTGCGCTCGGCCATGCCGTCGATAAAGCTGTTGACCGTCGCTTCGTCATAATTGGTGGTGAACGACGTGGTCAGCCACAGGCCGAACGACCAGGCAGGCGGCAGCGCGGGACGGCCAGTGAATTGGGTATAACGGTTCAACACGTCCTTCGGCGTTGGGCCGTCAATAACGAAGTATTCCAGATACTCGCTTTCCACGCTGAACTGCACTTTCGACACTTTCTCAGAGCCGATTTCAAACGACACGCACTGCGGATGGTTCACCAGCACGCCGTAACCGCGGTTGGTGATATAGAACGGGATGTTCTTGTAAGATTGCTCGGTGCTGGTGCCGCCGTCGCGGTTCCAGGTTTCTACCGTTTGCCCGTTACGCACCAGTGCGGTAAAGCGTTCGCCCAGACCATATACCGTTTCCCCGACACCGAGATCCAGGCGCTCAAACATATAGTTACGCCCGCTGTGAGTATCCTGCACGTAGCCGTTGTTTTTCAGCTGACTGCCGGTAATACGTTCGCCGTTACGCAGGAAGTCCAGCGACCAGAACTCACCTTTGGTCACGCGCACGCTCAAGTTACCGCTCTTCAGTTCGGCAAATTCAGCGGTGTTCTGCATCTCGACCTTCACATCCTGCAGCACGTTCAGCGGGTAATGCGGACCGGTATCCAACGCCCCCTGGAAGTGCTCCATACGCACCCCCACCACGCCCTCCTGCGGCGAGAAGAAGCGCAGGGTGAAGAGTGGAGTATCCAGTTGCCAGGTACGTTCGCGCACATCGCGCGGCGCAACGTAGACAATCATCTCGTTACCCTGCTGTTCGACCTCGAATACCTGAATCGGGTTAATCACGTTCAGACCGGGCTGAATCAGCCAGTTTCCATCGCTAATTTTCATTGTCGGTTCCTTAGTTCTGTAATTCTTTCGTCGTAAAATCCTGCTGATTGCGGCGCGCACCCTGAGCCAGTTGATTCATGATTTCAGTCAGATACGGCGTTTTCAGGGTATAGAAGCGTTTGGCAATCACGGCACTCAGCAGGTAGCAAATAGCCGGAACAATGGTGAACAGCCCGATGATGATGCTAATAGTGGCGCTGTTCTGGGTTTTCGCTGCGGCGTCGTATCCCCCGCCCGCCAGCATCCAGCCGATCATCGCCCCGCCGAGCGCCAGACCCAGCTTGAGTACGAACAGCGTGCCCGCAAAGCTGATCCCCGTCAGACGCTTTCCGTTGCACCACTCGCCGTAGTCAACGGTGTCGGACATCATGACCCACTGAATTGGCGTCACGAGCTGATGCAGTACACCAATCACGAAGATGAAGACGAACATGGTGATGTTGGCGTGCATCGGTACGAAGAACATCGCCAGACTGACGACCGCCAGCGCGGCGTTGGTCCACCAGAAGACGCTGACTTTGCATTTCCAGTCGGTGAGCGGCTTCGCCAGCGCAGAGCCGATAAGATTGCCGACGCAATAGGAGGTGAGGAAGGCGACAAACACTTCCGGGGTACCCAAAATCCAGGTGACGTAATACATCATCGCCCCGCCGCGAACGCAGACGGCCAGGATGTTGAGGATGGTCAGCAGGCCGACGATGCGCCATTGGTCGTTCTGCCAGATGTCGCGCAGGTCTTCACGCATCGAGGTGGTGCTCGGCGGCGCTTCCACGCGTTCTTTGGTGGTGAAAAAGCAAAATGCCAGCATCAGGAAGGCCACAACCGAGAGCACGGCAATCCCGCCCTGAAAGCCGAACGCTTTATCCTCACCGCCAATCAGATTCACCAGCGGCATCATCAACACGGTGGAGAGCATGCCGCCCGCCGTCGCCAGCACAAAGCGCCAGGACTGCAGGGAGATACGCTGTGTGGGGTCATTTGTGATGACACCGCCCAGTGCGCAGTAGGGAATATTCACCACGGTGTAGAGCAGGGTCAGCAGGGTGTAGGTGATTGCGGCATAAATCATTTTGCCATGCAGGCTGAGATCCGGCGTGCTGTAGGCGAGCACACAGACCAGACCAAACGGCAGTGCGCCAAATAGTACCCACGGGCGAAATTTCCCCCAGCGCGACCGGGTGCGGTCGGCGAGCAGTCCCATGCAAGGGTCTGAGATAGCATCCAGCGCGCGGGCCAGCAGGAACATGGTGCCGACAAATCCGGCCGGAATACCAAAAATATCGGTATAGAAGAACATCATATATAACATAACGTTATCAAAGATGATGTGGCTGGCGGCATCGCCCATACCGTAGCCAATCTTCTCTTTAACGGACAAAATCTCACTTTTCATTACGCATCCTTGTTAGCACTTTCACACGCACTGATACCGGTTACAGTTCTTGTAAACCATCCCTGTGAGCGCGGGTATTCCGATATCTCGTTATCAAATTACGATTCTTGTTTTCTGTGATCGGGGTAGCGTCGAAAAATGTGATGAAATGTAACTACCGGATTTATTGAGGATTTATATGAAACCGATCATGGCAAGACAAAAGGGAAGTTAAAAAAGTGAGTGGGGGGGTGTGGAAACGTTTGGAAGTAGCTATAATGCGCCCCGCCTCCATGTAGCAATCGAGGCGCGGAAGATCGTCATCTCCGGTGAGGTGGCTGGACTTCAAATCCAGTTGGGGACGCCAGCGTTCCCGGGCAGGTTCGACTCCTGTGATCTTCCGCCAATTTGCCTCTCCTGAACTCCCTCGAAGTCAACAAAACCCCTGTAATACCTGATAAAACAAGAGAAATAACCCCACCATTGTCGCCTGAAGGTAATCGGCATCAAGTCCTTTTTGGGGGTACATTAGGGGGTGTTATTTTCCTTTAAAATATCAGCACCCCCATAATGGTAAAAATGTGATATATAACAACAGGTTTCAAAGACATCTTTGTTATATAAGGGGTACATGGGGGTATCAGGTTAATCATTAGCGGAAGTCCCCTGGAGGATGGATTCATCAAAAGCCGGAGGATGTAATGGCGCTAACCGATGTAAAAGTGAAAACCGCAAAGCCAAAAGAAAAGCCCTATAAGCTGACCGATGGCGGCGGCATGTATCTACTGATTAACGCTAATGGTTCCAAATACTGGCGTATGAAGTACCGCTTCGCCGGTAAAGAAAAGATGCTTTCCATTGGCGTATACCCTGATGTTTCCCTGGCTGACGCACGCGAAAAGCGCAGTGAGGCCAGAAAAATTCTCTCCGCTGGAGGAGATCCGGGTGAAGTAAAGAAAGAAGAAAAAATCGCCCAGCAAATGAGCCAAAAGAATACGTTCGAGGCCATTGCCCGCGAATGGCATCAGACGAAAGCCGATCGCTGGTCATTACGCTACCGCGATGAAATCATCGACACCTTCGAGAAGGATATCTTCCCTCATACGGGAAGACGCCCTATCGTCGATATTAAGCCGATGGACTGGCTTGAGATCCTTCGTCGCCTTGAAAAGCGCGGCGCTTTAGAGAAAATGCGCAAAGTCCGCCAGCGTTGTAATGAAGTCTACCGTTACGCTATCGTTACCGGGAGAGCTGAATATAATCCCGTGTCAGATCTTGCTACAGCGCTGGCAACGCCTAAGAAAACACATTTCCCGTTCCTCACAGTCGAAGAGTTACCACACTTCCTTAAAGATCTGGCCGGATACACCGGTAGTATTATCACCAAAACAGCCACACAGATCATCATGTTAACCGGCGTGCGTACACAAGAGCTGCGTTTCGCTCGCTGGGAAGATATCGATTTTGAGAAGAAATTGTGGGAAATCCCGGCAGAAGTGATGAAGATGAAACGGCCTCATATTGTGCCGCTCTCAGAGCAGGTCATTGCGCTGTTTGCACAGCTTGAACCGATCTCAAGGCATCACCCGCTGGTTTTTATCGGCAGGAATGATCCTCGCAAGCCGATCAGCAAGGAAAGCATTAATCAGGTTATAGAATTGCTGGGATATAAAGGCAGGCTGACGGGGCACGGTTTCCGCCACACGATGAGCACCATTCTGCATGAGCAGGGGTTTAACTCCGCGTGGATTGAAACGCAGCTTGCACACGTCGATAAGAACGCGATTCGCGGGACGTATAACCATGCTCAGTATCTTGATGGGCGTAGGGAAATGATGCAGTGGTATGCGGATTATATCGATGAGTTAGGGAGAGCTGGGGCCGTGGTAGAAGGGATGTTTGGGAAGACAGCATAAATTAATAAATAGCCTTCTAGCAGTAAAGATGGCTATTTATTTAAGGTTTCATGACGCTTTGTTTTCAAAAAGCTCTGAATTGCTGGCGTAAGGTACTTTCCCGGAAGGAACCACCTTTGCAGCAGTATTCAAATGCACATCCTGATCGTCAAAGAAAATGTGCGGTTTAAATGCCTTCAAAACTTTTGTTTTCTCTACACCGCCAAGAAAAAAAGCTTCATCGACATACACCCCCCAGCTTCTCAGTGTTTTAATGACGCGCATTTCCGATGGGCTGTTTCTGGCGGTCACCAGTGCAATACGGACAGGGGAATACTCAACTCTTGTCGGTAGTCGCTCCTGAAGCCTGGCTACTTTTTTTAGGGAAGGTGGGTAATGACTCCAACTTACTGATAGTGTTTTATGTTCAGATAATGCCCGATGACCTTGTCATGCAGCTCCACCGATTTTGAGAACGACAGTGACTTCCGTCCCAGCCTTGCCAGATGTTGTCTCAGATTCAGGTTATGCCGCTCAATTCGCTGAGTGTAACGCTTGCTGATTACGTGCAGCTTTCCCTTCAGGCGGGATTCATACAGCGGCCAGCCATCCGTCATCCATACCACGACCTCAAAGGCCGACAGCAGGCTCAGAAGACGCTCCAGTGTGGCCAGAGTGCGTTCACCGAAGACGTGCGCCACAACCGTCCTCCGTATCCTGTCATACGCGTAAAACAGCCAGCGCTGACGTGATTTAGCACCGACGTAGCCCCACTGTTCGTCCATTTCAGCGCAGACAATCACATCACTGCCCGGCTGTATGCGCGAGGTTACCGACTGCGGCCTGAGTTTTTTAAGTGACGTAAAATCGTGTTGAGGCCAACG
>NZ_JAOWIG010000087.1:0-16172 GCF_030332245.1 Citrobacter sp. Cy070 | reverse complement strand
TGTCCGGCAGTGCTTTTGCCGTTACGCACCACCCCGTCAGTAGCTGAACAGGAGGGACAGCTGATAGAAACAGAAGCCACGGGAGCACCTCAAAAACACCATCATACACTAAATCAGTAAGTTGGCAGCATCACCCTTATTCGCACCTTCCTTAATGATGACAGTAATTCTTCCAAATCGTTATGGTTTATTTTTTTCTTAATGCTATCGACTTTTAATTTTATCTTCATAAAAGAAGTCAGTACGTTTTCTGGGGGGATGTTTATTTTAATCTTCCCAACTATATCTTTATTCAGGTTCGCCATCGTAACCCCACGAGACTCTTTCTGTAAAAAGTTCTTAATCGAATCGCTAGATAAATATTCGTTCAAATAAAAAGAAAGTATTTCATTTGGCGTTTTTAATCTAATAAAAAGGCTTCCTGTGCCGCAAAACCATCCATCCTCTTTATCATTAATCAGTGCACAACGACCCATTTCTCCTCTTCGGCCCATTATAATGTCACCTTTTTTTAAATGATATTCTTTTAGTTTGTCATATTTGTGGCGATCTACGCATAGTTTAAAGTTGGGAATGATAATACCATTTTTAATATTTGTAGGGTTAATTAGTGGTATACCATTTTCAACATAATCTTCCTTATGAAGCTGGGTTCCAAATGGTCCAGTTTGGATAAATGCTATGTCTTTTAAATCTTTCAACTCCCAACCATTTAATAAAAAAGTTTCATCATTTGGAGACGCTCAAAACGCGTCTGGTGAAGCCATATGACCTATGATTGCACTCGCAGCCCTTCCACGCTTTCTGATGGTAGGCTGATCACTGTTTTCATGCTGGTTTCTATGCTGCCAACGATGTCTTGGCGTGGGCCGTTGCGCCAGTCGGCGCTTGCGTAGAAAGAACCGAGAACCATTGCCATGCTTTCGGCGCTATCAAAGCCGCGAATCGGGTAGTAGCAATCCGGGTCATGAAGCGAGTTGCCAAACGAAACAATGTCGATCCCGTGGCGCTGGTGTATTACTCTTTCATTCCACTTGGATCTGTAATATAAGTGAGGAGGTTTTTGAAGTAAAACGATATTGAGTAATTGATGGTTTATGTTGTTCTGCTATAAGCTGACAATAACCGTCTGTCAGATGTTTATTGAAAATAAATAAACTTAATGTTGTGGAGGATAAAGTGGAATTGGAGAAGGTTCTTAAATTTTCGGTTGAGGATGGAAAATCGCTGACCGACGATGAAGTTATTGAAGTATATAAATTGATTGAGGTTAACATTGAACATGTTCGTTTCTCACATAATGATTTCTTTATTTATCTTTCGGATCGCTACCTAGATCTATCGATCGCAATGGATGAAAAGGATAGGGAAAAAGAAAAAAGTCGTAAAAGTGTTATCAGAAATTCCTTGGTAATTCTGGTCGTGATGGTTGCAATTTATGGTAGTGCCAAGCTAGTTAGCTATATAACAAAACCCAGCGAACTGGATATACAACAGTCTCAGGCCTATGCTTCTTTACGTATTGATGCCATTAACCGCAAGCAACAGGCGTTGCAGTTTTTAAAGAGTGCGCCAGATGTATCGACAGAAGATCTCTCTTTGATTACGTCTACGATTACGAATTCTGGGATTAGTTTTGGGGATTCTTTTGTTCTTCAATGCCAAGAGTATGGAGAAAAGGTTGCAATAAACACATTGGCTTTATCTCCGAATTTATCGAGCGAAACAATTAAAGCATTACAGCAAGCCGTTGATGCACAATGTGAGTTGTATAATCTTGATAAACAGTAAGGTGGATATGTTTAACACCTATATTGAACAATACACTAAAAGTAACTTTTAGCATATAGCCACTTGCTATCGTGTAGAAAAGATATCAACCAAAGGAGCACGGACGTTTATGGCGACTTACCGGCAGATTGCTGATGATGTTAAATCCCGAACAGGGAGAACAGTCAAAACATGCTGGATAGCGCATGTTAAGTCATTGCATGGGCTAACCCGTCGCGTATCACCTAATCGGATCAGCATCGAAAGCCGGGTTTATCCTTGCCCTGATAAATGGGTTGCGGAGATCGAGCAATCAATGAGAAATCTGGGCGAGCTTTAGCTTTGCCGCGCAACTCAACTTTGGAGGCTGTTTGCCTCTATAAGGATGATTCTGCCTCTGCCGAAGTTTTTGAACGCAACGCCATAGAGGGACGCTTGCCGATCTAGGAGATCGACTTTCCCGCGCCCAACTTATCCGGCTGCATTTACACCGCGAGCACTTTGTGCGTTAACAACGTTCGGTTCGGATTTGTTTGTCTCGAAGGTGAGATAGAAGAGACATGTTTACTTTTGAAGGGAAAGGTTTAAAGCATAGAAAACCACAATTTTTAAAGATGTTAAAACACAACTTGTTTTTATATGTTTAACCCTTCCTCGGGGGGGAAGCCGGACATATCAACCCTAAGGCCATCTGAGAAGATAGCCTGTAGGTTTGCTCGGTTCCCCTTGCCAGATGAAGATCAAGTCTTCCTCGTGGTGTGACGACCTTTCTTGAAAGATGCATTATGCGCAAAAGTAGCTACTCAAGAATCCGCCGATAGCTACTTTCACCCTCTGCTTGGCTGCATCAAACGCTTTCGCGCCCTACCTACCACAATCAACGTTTTGCAGAGTTCCCGTCCTAACGTTATCCGCAGATGCGCGGTAAAGCTCCACCAACCCGGACCGGTTTACCGTATGTGGTAGGTGTCGGGAGACAAGCTAACACACCGTTTTTTTCAAGAAAAGTTATATATCAGATAACTGCGTTCGTATTCTGAACGCAGTCGCTATGTGCATGGTAAGTATATAAAAACAAGGTGATTTTTACATGGAAAGGGTGTGCTTCGATTCCCCTGTAACTTTCAAGGTAAAGCACATAGTGTTGCAAATGCGGTGACATGCGCATTCAACGCGCTGGGAAGCCCTGTGGCGTGTTTTTTATCAGGGGTAGTGGATTTACTGGCTCGAAATTTGTGGCACTATCTCAATGAGTCTGGAGAGATCTGTCGAAATGAGCATACTTCGCCGCGTATTCTTCACCAGTATAGTGACATAATGATCAGGCAGGCATTGAGGGGGCGTATGAACCATAAACGCTGGATAAGCATCCAAACACATAAGAAGTTCTATAGGGCCCGCTGTGAGTTTTTGGACTGGGTTGATAGGGCGTGGGAGCATTCATTTTCTTGCTTTCTTTTGCAGATATCGGGATTCCTGATGTTTGGTGTTCTTGGAATTGCCTCCTTGCTTTTTGGTATTGGTGCACATATGAACGCTTTCCCGGAATTATATCGAAACGACAAAAAACGTAGACCAGTAAGGTTTAAGTATTCTTTGACTTTATTTGTCAGGGAGAAGGGATGGATTTTCCCCGTTATGTTCGCACTTTTGTTTGTTTCAGTTGTTGAACCATTCAATCCATATTTTTTCACTTCACCATTACTTTACTACACCATCAATGGCGCTGCGTTAGTTGTAGGCGGATTGTGCGGGGTATTTGTTTGTATGAGACTGTTTAGCTGGATGAGAGAACGCACTATTTGGCTATCGGAATGGCAGGATAAATACTCTGACGACAAGTAGTTCAGGCGCTTGGGTTTATTAATGATACCGCCATTATCTCGCATTCAGGCTAAGTATTTTCGATTCTTCAAAAAGTTGCTGCCAACAAACGACCGTTTTCTGACACCTCCCAATCGCACGCTTTCACACTGTTGGAAAAATAGCCTTGGCTTTTCTGGCAGGCCATCCTAATGTTGGCCTCGTTTTCTGGCGGGGGCCGGATGAGGAGATGACTATGGCGATTTTTGGCTACGGACGTGTTTCGACATCGCAGCAGGATACTGAGAACCAACGGCTGGAGCTTGGGCAGGCTGGGTGGCAAATTGATTACTGGTTTACCGATGTTGTTAGCGGGAAGGTTCCGGCAATGCAACGTAAAGCATTTTCTGAAATGCTCAATAAAATCCGCGATGGTGAAACGTTGGTAGTTGCAAAACTAGACCGTCTGGGGCGTGATGCGATTGACGTCCTGCAAACGGTAAGGGCGCTGGCTGACCGTAATATCAAGGTTATTGTCCACCAGCTTGGCACGACTGATCTCACCTCCGCAGCGGGTAAGCTTCTGTTGTCGATGCTGGCAGCGGTTGCGGAGATGGAACGTGATCTACTGATTGAGCGGACGCAGGCGGGTTTGTCGCGGGCAAAAGCTGAAGGTAAGAAGCTGGGAAGACCGTCGAAAATCGCCCCAGAAGCCCGTAGAGCGATTATCGAGAAAAAGAATAATGGAACCAGTGTCAGTGCCTTAGCGCGTGAATATGGCGTTTCCGACGTTTGATAAAATTGTGCAGTTGAAATCGCTCTGGAAAGTCTCGGCGATGGCTCTGATTGTCAGAATGCGCAATCTGAACGTGTTGACGGAATGGCAGTATAACAGCCTGATGCGCGATGCGACTGCAAAGGGTTATCGGACCGGTGAGCCTGGAGGAATTGAACGTGAAAGATCGCTCATTATTGAAAAAATGATGGCTGCTCTGGCGGGCAACGGTATTAATCTGACTCAGATGAGTGAAGAGCTTAACGTGCCACTTGATGAATTGAGTAGTCTGCTTTACGGTGTGGCACCAATCAGCGGCGGCAGTAGCGGAACCTCACGTTCAAGGGCCTCCCTCCGTCTGGTGTGAACAGGAAAACTGCTCATGCTTAGAGCCGCTCAGGGCAGTCTCTGGCGGCTTTTTATTGATGGTCAGCGGACTCACCACTGTTATTTTTCTGAATAGTAACCCTTATATTCAATGTTCTCCGCATTCTTACCCATACTAGATACCGACCAATGTGACCGACATGCCATGAGGGGGCTCGGAAAAATGTAGCGGTATTACCCGCAATTCCCCCTGATCAGCCCCCAGACTAGTTTTAGCTACGTCCGCTCCTGACACCGATCTGCCTTGTCAGATTTGCCCAGCGCCGTAACAGTGTCAGCTCGAATCTGAGCTAATACATATGATTTTCAGTTCGTTAGTGAACACCCAATGCCTTATAAACCGCATCCACGGGATCGGCATAGAAGCTGATCTGGAACTTAGAGAAAATCTCTGCCGGTACAGTCGGAATGTCAGAAGCAGATGCCATCGGTAGCAATACACGTTTACCACCACTGTCCATTGCTAACTGCAAGCTTCCCGCCAGATCTTCAACTGGATTCACTACACCTCCCAGTGTCATATCTCCTAATACTACCATCTGTTCCTGCACTGACTTACCCATCAAAATGGAACAGAACGCTATCAGGGCTGCCATGCTAGTTTTAGTACTAGGTCCGGAGTTATGCAACTCAACGGCATGCAGATGGTATTCATGCTCGGAAAATTTGGCGGTAGCACTGATACGGTTCAGATTACCTTTGAAGTAATCAAAACCTACGCGGATGGCTTCTTTGGCTGGTGTATTGGAGCCCAGGCCAGATGTCGAGTGTTTACCATTACCGGGTGTCATCTGAGTCTCGAAGCGATACAAGCCCAGTTGGCCAGTTCCACCCTTGGTAACCATATGTACAACTCCTGGTTTACCCAGACCTTCAGGGATTAACTGGCTTCCGCCTTGCTCTGGTACATTGACGAAAAACTCTTCCAGAGTTTCGTTGTCGAGGTAGCTGAAATGCACATCGAAAAACTCCATACCACCCAGTTTTTTCAACTGCTCTTTGATTCGACGGCGAAGTTCCAGTGCGTAGGTAAGGCAAGGGCGCACCTCCTCTTTACCAAACACACCATGAGGGTAGAGCAGCTTGAGCAACCCAGACACGGTGCGACGTACTGCGATCACATCACGCTGGTTGAGGTTGTTCCCGAGTTTGAAGAAGCGGTCAATAGCATCAGAGAAACTACGCTTGCGCATTTCACGCATATACTCGGCCAGGTAGTCGGTAATCAGACCGTAGCTATTGGTAAAAAACTCAGGTCGCATCTTCGGAATATCCCAGCCTGGGATATAGGCATGAAAGCGGTCAAAGAAGGCGGTATCGATCATCGCTTCTGGGAAAGGAGCCAGCAGGTGGCTGGTTTTGACTAACGTTTCGACGCTTTGGTTGATGTTGCCGACAAACACCATAGAAGCTTTGGCTTCGATAGAATCACGACCACGGGAGAAAGAGCCCGATGCCATGTAATCCTTCATGATCTGGACGCCATCTTTATCCTTGAAGGTAATACCAGCCACTTCGTCAAAAGCTACCACATCCCACATGCCTACCAGCCCAACCTGCCGGGAACTCATGTTGTAAAACAGATTGGCGACTGTCGTCTGGCCACCTGAGACTAGTAATGAATTAGGCGAGCACTCTTTATAGACGTGGCTTTTACCGGTACCACGTGGGCCGAGTTCGCAGACGTTATAGTTGTTCTCAACGAAGGGGATCATCCGCGTCAACAGGTGCCATTTCACCCGTTGCTTCAGATTGGTTGGCTCCATGCCGATAGAGCGGATCAGGGTATCCAGCCATTGCTCTGTTGAGAAATTAGCCCGGGCGGCAAAAAGCTCTTCCATATCCATAGAGGGCATCTGGATAGGTTTAAGGTTGAAAATTGAGAAGGGCGAAATTCTTTGCCCTTCTTCATAAAAATAGTTAAGAGTAACAATACACCAGATCCCCCCGGTGAGCAGCTTCTCGTTAGCTTTAACAATGTTGGCGGGGATCACGGCATCTTTGATACCGAGGTTCGAAAGCTGAGCCTCGTAGACATCTTTCTTCTGGTTGAGTTTTACTCCGATCTTATCGATCACTTTAAAGCTACCACGCTCACGAATCAGAGATTTTACTTTCTCAGCCTCATCCGGGCGAACATAGTTCTCAGCGAGGATTTTTTTGACGTTTTCCAGACCTTCGCGTACCACTTCATCATCGTCTGAAGCACAGTACATACCGAGCAGATATTCCAGTACATAGACAGGGACATTAGCCCCTTCTTTTAGCTGTTTGGTCAAATCCTTACGGACAACTTTACCCTTAAAGTAACGATTCAGACGGGCATCAAGATCCATGCTGGCATGCTGAGATAACTCATCGTCAATGCTGAGCATAGAAGCCTCATCAACAGTAGTTCCGCTCGGCTGGGCAAGCTTCTCCGTGTAAACGTCCATCTGCTGGATGACTACATTGTTCGTGATATGTGTGACATTCACCGCTGGCTCTTGCGCGGTTTCCTTTCCTACAAACTCACCTTCAGTAGGATTTATCTCATCATGTGGCATCTGGTATTGCTCCCGGGTACTGATTAGCTGGTACCCAACATTAGAATTTACTTTTCACATCCGCAGGATCGCTATTTTGCGAGCCATTAAAAACCGAATTCATCCTGGATTGCCAAATCAATAGTGACTGGATAGCGTGCCATTTCAATACCATCCTCATCATCAACGAGCAGCAATTGATACTGCGCCTTGCGGTCAAATTGAGCACCGGTCAGTTTTAAACGCACGTCTTGCTGGCGTTGATCCAGATTACTTGAGGTCGCTTCAAAGAGTAGCTTCTCAATAGCTGATACGGTTTGTTCTGAACTATCTACCACCGAGAAACGAACCATTCTTGATTTATGACGTTCATCGACGGCATCGGTCTGCAGAAAGCGGATTTTATCGATCACATTTACCAGCTTAATGGGTTGGTATGCCGGAACTATGCCGACTTTGGTTTTTTCATACAGAGTTTGTTTCTTGCCACGCAGCTCTTGTACTTCAAGTATTGGAACACAGACCTCTTGCAACATTGCACCACCATGGACGAAGCGGGCTCCACCAACAAAATGGAAACGGCTCACTCCTTTCGGAAGCCAGAATTCCACATCAGAGTTACCACCAACAACATTACGCAATTGCCCATGCCAGACATCTTCGTTTGTTGGTAAATTGCGACCAAGGAGATAGCGTTTTGAAGCTTCCAGAGTTCCAGATGGTTCGTGTTTCAGAGGCGATTTTACCCCGTTTTCAACTGAGGCCTGTTGGAATAAGAATCCATGATCGGCTGTGATCACTACGCGAGTAACGCCAAACCCATTGATAATTTTGTTGATGAGTCCATTCAGTTCGTCTATAGCCTGGCGGGCATGAATGAATGTCTTAAGCTCACTTTTCTGAGATTCACTCTGAGCATCGATCACATCGTGATAGACGTAGATTACCTTTGCGTCACCAACCGCCTCGTTAGCTTCTGCCCGGGTCCAGCTCAGCAGACTTTTGGCCGAAATCGCTATACCACCTACCTTACTTAGAATAGTGCTGCGATTTTCTAAACCCGCGCTGCTCTGTCCATCTACTAATACTGTTGAGTTGGTAGCGGCATAGTCCAGTTGCTGATGTGGGAGTAAGGCGGCCATGCCAAGTTGCGTGTAGCTAGGTAGTACCCCGAGCTGGCTCTTGAGCTGCGCAGTGAAGCGCTTGGCTTCATTTATCTGTCCCTGGAGCTCATGAGCAACTTCATAGCGCAAGGCATCACTGATAATAACAAACTGGCGCTTGACGCCGCTTTGGGCGAAGCGTTTTTTGATGACCGTATCATAGAAGCGATGCTGAGAGGGGAGGCCAAGTTGCCAGTTATCAAGCAACTGCTCTTTAACTAGCAAGCCATCCCATGTCAGTCCCAGTTGGTACAGATACCAGTTCACATACAGATCTTCGATTTTACTGGCCAGTACAGCCAGCACTTCTACCGACTGTCCTTGCAGGTGCAATAGTGCTTCATTAAACAGGCGATAGGCTGCATCAAACTGGAACAATTCAGCTTCATAGGCAAGATACATTTCTTGTGCTGAAGTGTAATGAAAACCATCCGGTTTCGAACGGCGTAGTTCTAGCAACAATTCAGCTTGTTGCAGCGCCTGGTAAATATATGCATATTTAGGTACAGTTCTGGCCCAGAATCCATGTCGACGACGAGAGATTAGTTGGGCAAACTCTACTCGATTCAGTTTCAAGTCACCGTTGTTTAATCCAGATATCAGCTCACGGATCAAACCTTGTTCGACCGCTTCAAAGCCTTCGACTTCTCCCCAGAGCCAGATATCTTGCGCTGTCAGGCGTGAAGCAAGTTCGAGCTGATCCGCTACCTGTGCAGAGATGTCGGCAAAATTGCTGCTGTACTGGTTAGAATCACGCCATCCAGATAGCAGAGCCATAGCATTCGCACGTCCGGTGGGAGTGGCTAATAGTTGTGACTGTAGCCAGACAGGGCGCTCTTTGGTATCAAGCTGTTCGTAGCATTCACTCACCAGTAACTTACGAATCAGTTCGCGTAGTGACGGTTCTGTCCCTTCAGGTATATGGTATCCATATTCACGGTTCATTAAATGCCAAAATCCAGGCAGCAATCCATGCTGTTCTAGCGGAGCAAGAGCGGTTTCAGCATTCTCAAGTAACCGATCGCCAATGCTTTTCATTATTTCGGCAATCTGAGCATGACAGGCCAGCACGACACTTATCATCTTCATATCAAGTGATAGCGGATCTTCTATGCCGCCACGACCGTCCAGGCGACGTTTAAAGGCTGCAATACGCTCTTTGTTGGCGAAAAAGCTTTTACGTGACGCGATGTGGTCGCGCAGCGCCATATTGGCGAGGCCGAGGTCATTAAGCAGAATTGAGGCTGCATCAGCATAAAACGTGGTGCTATAACGACGTATATCGAGCAACCAGTCTTTAGCTGGTGATGGTTCTGAACTGGGCCAATAGAGAAGGAACCCCTGCGTGGGTTCATCGATTTCAATGCGTTTGCGCGTCTGAAGCTGTGACTGCTCTGCCATATTGAGCACTATTACTGGCAACCCGTTCCACAGTATGGCGAGTTCTGTTAGCTGTGCAGTAAAGCTCTGTTCTGGGTCGTGCCAGAAAACAATCCGATCTGCGGTGAATTTGTTGTTAAGCCCGGTTTGAAGCTGAGTGATATCCATCAGTACGTCTCGGAATAATTAAGCCATCAGCACCATGGCTGTGAATCGGCGGTAGTGTGTAATGTTGAAGATGATTATACCAACTCTGAACGTTGATGAGTGACCGAATCCCACATGCTAAAGATTCGATAGCTAATCTAACTGATTTGTACAAGGGGACAGTGAGAACAAAGTTATAAAGCGGAGACACTAGTGTCTCCGCTTTATCTTTTTGAACTTACTCGGCTTTATCACCAGTAATAGCTTTCACTTCAGCTAATAAAGTACCGAACTTGCCGTAATTGATCTTAACACCATCGTCGAGATCGAGCTGGATCTTCATATCAGCATAGTGTTTGAGTTGGTCGCCAAAAGAACGCAGCTCGGTAAGCTGTTTGGTCAGGCTATCGATCTCTTTACCGATGAGTTTGGCTTCGGCTGTTTCTGCTTCATTCTGCTGCAGGCGCAGGCGCTCAATACGGCTATCCATTTGGCCGAGCAGGGGCGTGACATACTCAGTGCGCATGCGCGGGAGAGTTGTTTCATTGTAGCGATGTAAATAGACCAAGCATTCAAAGGCTTTCTCTTTACCTGAACTGAATAGCCAGTAGATCGGGCGTTTTTTGTAGGTCTTCAAGTGATCTTTAAAGAATTGGGTCGAGAGATAGCGGCGAATCGTCTCGCGTGAGGTTTCTCCTCCTTTTTTCACTGGCTTGATCGCAGCTAAGCACAGGCTATCGGCAATAAATTGCAAGTTCTCTTCCAGATGAATATTCCCCCATACAGTGCGGATAAACTCTACAAAACGAACAGCAATATCATCCTCAAACCAAGTCTCTGAGGCCAGAGGTAGAATACCATCGCTATCAGCCGGGAAACTGATATAAGCACCTCCTTCAACTAGTGTTTTAAAACCTTTGTTACCGGCATGGGCATAAACCAGTCCCTCACGATCTAGTGAATAGCGCCCCATCATACAGCCGAGCGAATAGGAAATCAGTTCTACGACGGTATCCGATTGCAGTCTGTCTTCTCGCTCTTTGTCGGTCAGATTACCGCCATAGCGATAATGCGGGTTACAGGTGAGGGTTATTTCACTTAGTGGTACGTCAGGCGTCAGCTCATTTTGCAAGCCATAGGTGTCGATAAAAAGACTGTTATTCTCCTCTTCGAGGCGTTGCATTTCCTGAGATTTATTGTGCATAGATGTACGCAGTTTTTGGTAGCAGTTATCCAACAATAACTCACTGAAAACTGGTGGGAGTAGAGGTAATCTATTGAATGCCCAAGAAAGCTCATTAGAGTCCCAATCACTTTTTGACAGTTCAATGAGGGTCTCGGTCAAGAATTTTTTTTCTGGTAATTTAACCGGTATCGCATTTATCCCTATTGAACTGTAGTCAAGTGTCGGACAAAGAATATTCAGAAAAGTTTGAGCAACCTTGCTATTCAACAGACCAAGTAGCCCATGTTTATCTACAGATATAGGAAATATACAAGATCCCTTGGTATCGAAAAGAAAGCCTGTAGGATTATATCTTGCAGAGAATAAGCCAGAGCTTAACGATGAATAAGTTATGTTCTCACGAAAATAGTATTCTTGATTTTTTAGGCGTCCTCCAGGTCTAAGCTTGTTAATTTCTTCAACAAACTCTTTAAGTTCTACTCCATTTTTTTCCCAGTTAACCAAATATTCGTTATTTCCAAACCAACGACGAAACTCTCCACCTTTATTGTAGGCGTACCATTTCTCAGGTCTGCTTTCAGATTCTTCGGCACTTTTGCAGTCAAAACATGATTTATCCGCGCTTACTTCATGCCAGAAACGTAAGAAGCGGCCATTATCAGAGGTGGCCATGCCTTGTTTTGCATCAGCAACTTCACGTAGCTTTTCAAATTTGAAGCTGGAAATAACCATGTCGTTAACCCAATATGCAATTGGGCTTCCCGGAATTTTTTCAAAATCCTTGGCTGAAGCTCGATAAAAGTGTTTGTCCATGTTGTTATTTTCTTGCTGGACCATTATGAGTCTCCTTTTGGCAATTCTTTTCTGTTATGTGCCATATCCTGAGCAAATCCATCCGGAACGGGCTTAAAGGGTTTTCCTGGTGAACGGTGGTTGGACTGGAATTGGCGTAAGGTCGTTACATCAATTTCACCGGTGATGCAGTAATCGTGATTCCCACCTTTCACGCGCATTAAGTCGCGTTGGTAGCGTTCTTTGTAAGGTGCACGAATACGGCTATCGCCATAAAGGCGATTATTACACTGGATGATGTAGGCATGGATATCAAGTGCAGCGGATTCTACCAATGCATTAAACGTGTCGGTATCAGGGTTCCATTCTGGTACAAATAACGCATCGATTTTACCGCGCAGATCTGCCCGATAACGAATATTGGTCAATTCGCTGCAGATCATCAATGCAAAACGAAAATCTCCATGTTGCACAATCGGGGGTTGTGTCCATTGTGTGGCAGGGCTTAATTCAAGACCTGCAAGGCGGAAGAGTTCCTGTTCTTCATGTAATGCAGGTCGCTGCTTATCTTGTCGGTAGAGCATCAGAGATGGGAAGCCCAGACCATCATGACTCAGCGAGGCCCATACCTGATTACGTACGCGCTTTTTCGGAGCATGCAGATATTCCACACCACTGATAAATGAAATACCACGCCCCTTAAGTTTGTGGGCTATGCGAATAAACCACTGCGGTGGTAAAGCCAGCTCCGGTAAAATGAGATATCCACTATTATCAGGTCTGGAGATCAGTTCATTGATTAGACGACTGAGTCGCTGATAACGGCGACGACTATCAGGATCGGGTTTGTTCATCACCGCTGCGACAAAACTCGACCCACTAGTTTCCCAGCTAGATACCGCGATTGTATGCTTGGACTTAGGTTCGCCATCAGGGATCTGAAGTATTTTCTTACCGTTATTCCAATGCGGCATTTTGTGCTTGGTCAGCTCAAAACCACGTAAAGCCTGCATCACCTGGCTCAGCTTAGCGCAGTGAAGCGAATTAAACGGATCTGGTGCTATCAAATACAACTCATTGAGGCTAAAAGGGCGAGTAGCGAAATTTAGACCTGCCGGGATCCCTCTTTTAAATTTGAGCCAATCCACGAGAATACGGATACCTTCCGTTATATTGCAAGGAAGTAACTCATGTGCATCTGAGGTGATTAATTTATTACGTGCAATGATGCCTCGCTGGCTCACAATCTCTTTGGGCAGGCCGATGAAGCGAAGTGGAATATGCGCTAGATCGTAACTGAATAGCCGAGCATGAGCTCCCTGTAAGACATTGCTGCCGAGAAGTTTAAACAGACTAGACTCTAAGTGCTTTTTAAACTGTAAGGTATTACGGAATTCCTCCCAGGCAACCTTTCCTTCACCACATAGCTTGTGTGGAAAAGACGAAATAATGCTTTCAGCAACAGCATCGTAAAGTGTGTTCCACCAATCATGTTGTTGATATTGCAAGGAAGACTGCAGAGCCTTAATCGATATAGTGCAATGATCTTTGACCTTTTCCGTTAGCTTATTAAGAGCCTTAATCATTTTATCAAGATAGCTAAAATCTTCACAAGCGACTGCCATTCGAATGATACGTGGCAGGTATTGAGCCAGTTCGAAGAATTTTATCGGCGTAAGCAAATGACCTGTTACCGCATCAAAAAAAGCATGGCGGTGTTCTTTCCAGGCATCAGGCGGAAGGTCGCGCTCGTAAGCTTCATAGTCACGCAGATTGAGAGCGAAGCTAGCTCGATGCAGGGTTAAAGCATCAGTTTTACGCAGATTATCGGCTTGTTCACCAATATGACTGGTTGCTTTAAGCAGATCGGTTGCCACTGATTCGGCTGAATCAGGAAGGTTTGGTAAAGAGCGCCATTCGCTTGCACGTTGATTAATCTGCTCAGAGATAGCATTGACCAAAGCAATACCAGCCGCGCCAGACAGAACGAATAATTTATTTTTGTTGTTTGTAAACACGATACGGCTGGAACATGTTTCAAGGTAATCAGGCTTGAAAAGGATAGCCTGTTCTTTTGGGTTATCCATATGTTCCCACTTAAATAACTCTTTGCCCCCATCCCGATTGAAGATCCAATCCCAGAACTGATACGTATTTTTTATCTTACTGGTATTTTCCATCACTAACAGGATGTCATCCACATAGCGACCATAGTAGAGTGGAACAACCTGCTGTTCGATAAACTGATCGAGCTTAAAGAGTGCTGCATTGGCAACAACAGCAGAGGCTGGCAAACCAACGGGTAAGCCTTTTCCGAGTGGTGTTAGTTTTGCCCAGGCTTCCAGTGCAGTAATAAACAATTGGTGCACTCTCGTCTGACTCTGATCCAATTCGACGCCGATCAGTTTTATAAAGGCCGGATCTTGCATAAAACCGGGATTTAGTTCATGGAAAAAACTGCTCACATCAGCTGTAAGAGCTAAGACCTCTTTTTTATCTTGCAGTGCTGAACGCATAGCGTTAATGCCGCCATCACGCCAGTCGCGAAAAGGTTTGAGGTAAGGAGTAAATGATCCCAGTGCTAGTTCGTTAATTTGACCATGGCGATTACGGCGTAATCGGCTGCCATAAACATTGCTACTGAGTTTTTTATCAAAAAGCGAACCCACCTTGAGCATCCAAAGAGCTGAAAGGACATGGAAGTCCAAACTGCAGCAGGCCATCAAACGAAATTCTGCTGTGATTTCTTTTCCAGCTTCTATTATCTTCTGCCATTCATCATCAGGTGACGCGAAAATTAGTCCTGTGCTGTCATCTGTTTTCTCCGTTTTAATGGCTTTTGGGACCAGAGACCAACCCCCTAGAAAATCTGGGTTGTGTATCCAATCTTGATCTTCTCCATTGATTCGTTCTTGCAAATCAGTGAGGTTAACCTGCAGCTTATCCTCGTAGTCAGCAATGGCAAATAGCGACGGAGTTGTCGAGTAATAGAGGTCTACTTTAGCCTTACGATAAGCGAGCCCTAAATCTTCTAATGTAAAACCCATATCGTGTCTCCTTTCCCTATTTTCGTTTTGCTACTGCTTTTTTTTTCAGATTTTTAGCTGTATCAACAAAGCACCAGAAGTCAGTCTTTTTCATTTGACAGAAGAGTTTTAGCTGGCCTTTATAACGATGTTCAATGTGATACCAGATTGGATTTCCTGCAACTCGTTCAATATCGGCATGAGCAGCTGCATTTCGCAGATGGTAAAAAATACTCTTTAAAATGTTACTCTTCGCGTTATGGAACCAGATCAGATTTTGCTTGTTATCTGCAGTAGGTAGGGTTGATGTCGCCAGCTCTTTTTCAGTCGAGAAAGGCTGGATTTGTAGACTAAGTCCACTCTTTAACTTGCGATATCCTTTAACCTGGGTTGATAACAGTTCAGATGTTAGCCCCTGGTGCTGCTCGTAATAGAGCACCAATTTTTCATAGATGTCGGCTAACTCGGCGCGAGTCAATTTGTGGAGGTTAGAGTTTGACATTATCTGCTTAAGCCCTATTTCTTTAAGCAATAGCTGCTTTAAACATGGCTGCTTTTTCTGCTTCAGAGTTTCCATCCACTAAACGGAGATAAGTGCCCTGATAGCTTGAAAGGTGAAAATTTCCTAATACGAATGCAGTAGTTGAGACGACTTCTCCACCAATACTATCAAATCCTCTTGCCCCAAGATGGGTCATACTCAGGATAGTGTGTTGATTCAAAATTCGGGTACGCAATGACTCGTATGAAGAAAGGAACATCCAGCTTTGCATGGTGATCATCGCTACCACACCTGACTCTTTGGTTAAATCCAGATTTCGTTCGATAAAAATGGCAAACAGGTCTGACTTGCTATTAGGGAACTGCTTCTTAGCGAACTCTTTCAGATCCGCATTCATCCCCTTACTGCCCATGTACGGTGGATTTGCAATCACCGCATCATAGCGTTTAGCTAGTAGGCGAGCTTGTGCTAGCAGCGGTAATAGTTTTTTAGATTCAGGTCGTTGCATATTATCGCCATTTTTGCTGAGTTCCTGAATCGTGGAATAGAGCTCCTCAATAGCTGAGGCTTGTTCAGTAGATATACTAATTAAGGAACCCAGTGTTTTGGCATTAAGAAAACGCTGATGCAGGTCTTTTAGGGAAGGTGCGAACAAGTTCCTGATATGAGATCATCATATTCATCCGGAGCGCATCCCAGAGGGACATCATGAGCCA
>NZ_JAOWIG010000086.1:104129-116930 GCF_030332245.1 Citrobacter sp. Cy070 | reverse complement strand
GTCGGGGCTAAATCGCGCCAGCGCTGGCTGTTTTACGCGTATGACAGGCTCCGGAAGACGGTTGTTGCGCACGTATTCGGTGAACGCACTATGGCGACGCTGGGGCGTCTTATGAGCCTGCTGTCACCCTTTGACGTGGTGATATGGATGACGGATGGCTGGCCGCTGTATGAATCCCGCCTGAAGGGAAAGCTGCACGTAATCAGCAAGCGATATACGCAGCGAATTGAGCGGCATAACCTGAATCTGAGGCAGCACCTGGCACGGCTGGGACGGAAGTCGCTGTCGTTCTCAAAATCGGTGGAGCTGCATGACAAAGTCATCGGGCATTATCTGAACATAAAACACTATCAATAAGTTGGAGTCATTACCCAGCCAGTGCAAGTGAGATAAATTCCGGACCATTATCCATGCGTAGCATGACCGGATAGCCGCGATTTGCCGCGATCCTGTCGAGTACACGGACCACGCGCAAAGCTGGCAGATTCAGATCGATTTCAATCGACAATGCCTCACGGTTAAAGTCATCAACGACATTGAACGTGCGAAAACGACGGCCACAGACCAGAGCATCATGCATAAAATCGACAGACCAGCTCTGGTTCAGCGCTTCCGGTGTGGCCAGTGGCGAGGGATTACGCACCGGCAACCGTTGTTTGCCTTTACGGCGAAAATTCAGCTTCAGCAGACAATAAATACGATGGATCCTTTTGTGATTCCACGGGTATCCCTGCCGCCGCAGAACCTGGAAAAGTTTTGGAAAACCGTACCGTGGGTATCGCTCTGCCACTGCCTGTAACGCGACAATAACGGGTTCGTCACGCGTGGTATCCGGACGGTAATGGTAAACCGTTCTGCTCAGGTTCAGACTCCGGCAGGCCTGACGGATACTGAGTCCTAATGTCGTTATCAGATGAGTGACCAGCTCACGCTTAAAGGCTGGTTTTAAAGCTTTTTTTCGATAACGTCTTTCAGCGCCCGGTTCTCAAGGCTCAGGTCGGCAAACATCTGTTTGAGACGTCGATTCTCGTCCTCAAGATCCTTGATCTTTTTAATATCAGAAGCCTCCATGCCGCCGTATCTGGACTTCCAGTTGTAGTAGGTGGCTTCAGAGATACCGGCCTCCCGGCAGACATCTTTAACGGTTCGTCCGGCTTCAACCGATTTAATTACAGCAATGATCTGATGCTCAGTAAAACGGGCTTTACGCATAGCGATCTCCTTTGTTGGCAGAGTGATTATGCCGGAGGGTCTCTAAATGTGAATGGCACGATTATGCGGGATACTTACAGTTATATCTGGCTGTTGTTCTCGATCTCTTCTCACGTCGGGTTATAGGCTGGAGCATGGGAGGACGAATGACCGCTGAATTAGTGATGGATGCATTATTGATGGCGGAATGGCGACGTAAACCGACAGCAGAAGTATTAATCCATTCAGATCAGGGTTCTCAATATACCAGCGAAAGGTGCCAGCATTTTATGGCATCTCACAATTTGAAAAGCAGCATGAGTCGTCGGGGTAATTGCCATGACAACGCAGTGGCAGAAAGCTTTTTCCAGTTGCTAAAACGGGAACGCATAAAGAGACGGATCTATAAAAACAGGGAAGAAGCGAAGGCAGATATCTTCGATTATGTAGAGATGTTTTATAATGCTAAACGCCGCCACAGTGCCTGTGAGGATCAACCCCCTGCAATTTATGAAAGTGCCTGGTTCATGAGGCACGGAACCGTCTAGGAAACTGAGGTCTATTCAAAATAAGATAAAACATAATAATTTCATCAAGTTGCATGGTAATTTATCCAGGATCCATTTGTGTCCAGGACGTAAGTCTTCACAGCTGTCGAATCAATTCTATTTCGTAAGGCGGCTCACGTTTTTATGCCCTGAGCAGCGCTTTTCCGGCTGGAACTTTCCACCCACTCATTCATTGTGATTTAATATGCTAAACCGGTTTAATTAAGTTTAGCCTTGGAGGGTTTTAGCATGAAAGCAAAAGTTTGGGTTCTGGGCGACGCAGTGGTGGACCTGCTACCGGAGAGTGAAGGGCGCTTGCTACAGTGCCCTGGAGGCGCGCCGGCTAACGTGGCGGTAGGGGTTGCCCGCCTTGGCGGCAACAGCGGATTTATCGGCCGCGTCGGCGGTGACCCGTTTGGCCGCTACATGCGTCATACCCTGCAACAGGAGCAGGTCGACGTCAGCCATATGTATCTTGACGATCATCACCGCACGTCCACTGTGGTGGTCGACCTTGATGACCAAGGTGAACGCACCTTTACCTTTATGGTACGCCCCAGCGCTGACCTGTTCCTGGCTGAAGAAGACCTGCCACAGTTTGCCGCCGGACAGTGGTTGCACGTCTGCTCCATCGCGCTCAGCGCCGAGCCCAGCCGCAGTGCTACCTTCGCGGCTATGGAGAACATTAAGTCTGTCGGCGGTCGGATCAGCTTTGACCCTAATATTCGTCCTGATCTCTGGCAGGATCAGGCTTTGCTGCAAGCCTGCCTCGATCGCGCTTTGTCCATGGCAAACGTGGTAAAGCTATCGGAAGAGGAGCTGGTCTTCATCAGCGGCAGTAAAGATTTAGCATACGGAATCGCCAGCGTAACAGAGCGCTATCAGCCGGAATTGCTACTGGTGACGCGGGGCAAAGAGGGGGTGCTTGCCGCTTTTCAGCAGAAGTGTACCCATTTCAGCGCTAAACCGGTTGTCAGCGTGGATACCACCGGTGCGGGCGATGCGTTTGTCGCCGGACTGCTTGCCAGCCTTGCTGCCAACGGGATGCCGGCGGATATCAATGCCCTGGAGCCAACGCTCGCTCTGGCGCAAACCTGCGGTGCCCTGGCAACCCTGGCGAAAGGCGCGATGACTGCCCTGCCATACCAGTGCGATCTACACCGCCAGATTTGATCCTAAATACCGTCGTACGCGGTCCACTTTGTTGCATCCATCACACTTATTAAACCGGTTTAGCAAAATCAATTTCAAAATGTTAAATGTCGTGCTTAACATAGCAACTAAACCGGTTTAGCAAAAAACACACAATGTTTTATTTTCCTTTTGGGATGCAATCAATATGTTCAGAAAAAGCACACTCGCGGTTCTTATCGCTTTGCTAACCGGCGCCGCCTCAGCCCATGCACAAACGGATCTCAGCAGTATCGAAGCCCGTTTAATTGCGCTGGAAAAACGCTTACAGGATGCCGAAAACAGAGCGCAAACGGCAGAAACCCGCGCAGAGTCGGCAGAGAAGAAAGTACAGCAGCTCACGACACAGCAACAAAAAACCCAGGACAGCACTCAGGAAGTGGCTCAGCGTACCGCCAAACTGGAGAAAAAAGCCGATGAGAAAAGCGGGTTTGAGTTCCACGGCTACGCCCGCTCCGGCGTGATAATGAATGACTCCGGCGCCAGCACCAAATCCGGAGCCTACATGACGCCAGCAGGGGAAACCGGTGGGGCTATTGGCCGCCTGGGAAACCAGGCCGATACCTATGTTGAAATGAATCTTGAACATAAGCAGACCCTGGATAACGGGGCAACGACCCGCTTCAAAGTCATGGTCGCCGACGGTCAAACCACTTATAACGACTGGACGGCGAGCACCAGTGATTTGAACGTGCGTCAGGCCTTTGTTGAACTGGGCAACTTGCCCACCTTCGACGGGCCGTTTAAAGGCTCCACCCTGTGGGCCGGGAAACGCTTTGACCGGGATAACTTTGACATTCACTGGATCGACTCGGATGTCGTGTTCCTCGCCGGTACCGGCGGCGGTATTTATGATGTCAGGTGGAACGACAGCGTTCGCAGCAACTTCTCTCTTTACGGGCGTAACTTCGGCGATATTGCTGATACCAGCAACAGTGTGCAGAACTACATCGTCAGCATGAACAATTTCATCGGGCCGGTGCAGATGATGGTCAGCGGGATGCGGGCAAAAGACAACGACGAACGCCAGGATACCAACGGTAATCCGGTCAAAGGCGATGCGGCAAATACCGGTGTACATGCGCTGCTCGGGTTGCACAACGACAGTTTTTACGGCCTGCGTGAAGGTGCCAGCAAAACCGCCCTGCTCTACGGTCACGGACTGGGTGCCGAAGTTAAAGGTGTCGGCTCTGACGGCGCGTTACGCTCGGGGGCTAACACCTGGCGCTTCGCCAGCTACGGCACCACGCCACTGAGCAAGAACTGGTTTATCGCCCCGGCGATACTGGCACAAACCAGTAAAGACCGTTATGTCGATGGCGACAGCTACCAGTGGGCAACCCTCAACATGCGTCTGATCCAGGAGATCAATCAAAACTTCGCCCTCGCTTATGAAGGCAGTTACCAGTATATGGATCTCAAACCTGAAGGTTATAACGATCGCCATGCGGTAAACGGCAGCTTCTACAAGCTCACCTTCGCCCCGACCTTTAAGGTTGGCGACATCGGCGATTTCTTCAGCCGTCCTGAAATCCGTCTTTACACCTCGTGGATGGACTGGAGCAAAAAACTCAATAATTACGCCAGCGATGACGCGCTGGGCAGCAGTGGTTTTAAATCGGGCGGCGAATGGTCGTTCGGGATGCAGATGGAAACCTGGTTTTGATGGTTAACACCTGGCGACAGTAACCGCCGGGGCGACAAAATACGTTTCGTCGCCCCGGACACAATAACAACGAAGAGAATGCGCCCCGGCTACCACGGGACGACAACTCGAAAATCAATACGCATTCAGAGGGTACTATGGATTTTGAACAGATTTCCCGCTCGCTACTTCCGCTTCTGGGAGGCAAGGAAAATATCGCCAGCGCCGCGCACTGTGCCACACGCCTGCGCCTGGTGCTGGTCGATGACTCACTGGCCGATCAGCAGGCCATCGGCAAAATTGATGGGGTGAAGGGCTGTTTCCGTAACGCCGGACAGATGCAGATTATCTTCGGCACCGGGGTGGTGAACAAAGTCTACGCCGCCTTTATCCAGGCGGCAGGGATTGGCGAATCCAGCAAATCGGAAGCTGCCGACATTGCGGCGAAAAAACTGAATCCTTTCCAGCGCATTGCCCGCCTGTTGTCGAACATCTTTGTGCCGATCATCCCGGCTATCGTCGCCTCCGGCCTGTTGATGGGCCTTCTGGGGATGGTTAAAACGTACGGCTGGGTCGACCCGGGTAACGCCATCTACATCATGCTGGATATGTGCAGCTCAGCGGCGTTTATTATTCTGCCGATTCTGATTGGCTTCACCGCCGCCCGCGAGTTCGGTGGTAATCCTTATCTTGGCGCGACGCTTGGCGGCATCCTGACTCACCCGGCGCTCACCAACGCCTGGGGTGTGGCCGCCGGTTTCCACACCATGAACTTCTTCGGCCTTGAGATTGCCATGATCGGCTATCAGGGCACGGTGTTCCCGGTGCTGCTGGCGGTGTGGTTTATGAGCATCGTTGAGAAACAGCTACGTCGCGTGATCCCCGATGCACTGGATCTGATCCTGACGCCGTTCCTGACGGTGATCATTTCCGGTTTTATCGCCCTGCTGATTATCGGCCCGGCTGGTCGCGCGCTTGGCGACGGTATTTCGTTTGTCCTCAGCACCCTGATTACCCACGCCGGTTGGCTGGCCGGACTGCTGTTTGGCGGTCTCTATTCGGTTATCGTCATTACCGGTATTCACCACAGCTTCCACGCCATCGAAGCGGGACTGCTGGGCAACCCATCCATCGGCGTCAACTTCCTGCTGCCGATTTGGGCGATGGCCAACGTCGCTCAGGGCGGTGCTTGTCTGGCGGTGTGGTTCAAAACGAAAGATGCCAAAATCAAAGCCATTACCCTGCCCTCGGCGTTTTCTGCCATGCTCGGCATCACCGAAGCGGCGATTTTTGGTATTAACTTACGCTTTGTAAAACCGTTTATCGCAGCCCTGATTGGCGGCGCGGTGGGCGGCGCGTGGGTGGTATCCATGCATGTTTACATGACCGCGGTGGGCCTGACGGCTATCCCTGGCATGGCTATCGTGCAGGCCAGCTCGCTGCTGAACTACATTATCGGGATGGTTATCGCCTTTGGCGTCGCCTTTGTCGTCTCCCTGGTACTGAAATACAAAACGGACGCTGAATAATGTCACATCCATCACGCCTGCCTGCGATTTTGCAGGCTGTTATGCAGGGCCAGCCGCGCGCGCTGACCGACAGCCACTATCCCCGCTGGCACCATGCGCCGGTGACCGGGCTGATGAACGATCCCAACGGCTTTATTGAATTTGCCGGACGTTATCACCTGTTTTATCAGTGGAACCCGCTCGCCTGCGATCATAAGTTCAAGTGCTGGGGGCACTGGAGCTCTGCCGACCTGCTGCACTGGCAACATGAGCCGATCGCGCTCATGCCGGATGAAGAGTATGACCGCAACGGCTGCTACTCCGGCAGCGCCGTGGATAGTCAGGGCACGCTCACCCTGTGCTATACCGGCAACGTAAAATTTGACGACGGCAGCCGAACCGCGTGGCAGTGCCTGGCGACGGAAAATGCCGACGGCACGTTTACCAAACTCGGCCCGGTATTACCGCTGCCGGAGGGCTATACCGGCCACGTGCGTGACCCGAAAGTCTGGCAGCACGAAGGTCGCTGGTACATGGTGCTGGGCGCACAGGATTTGCAAAAGCGTGGCAAGGTGTTGTTATTCAGCTCAGCGGACCTTCATGAGTGGACGAGTCAGGGCGAAATCGCCGGTTATGGCATCAATGGCCTGGACGACGCGGGCTATATGTGGGAATGCCCGGACCTGTTTGCCCTCGGCGACCAGCATGTCCTGATTTGCTGCCCGCAGGGCGTGCCTCGTGAGAAAGAGCGCTATCTCAACACCTACCCGGCAGTGTGGATGAGCGGCGATTTCGACTACCACCGCGCGGCCTTCGAGCATGGCGAACTGCACGAATTGGACGCAGGGTTTGAGTTCTACGCCCCGCAAACCATGCTTACCAGTGATGGCCGCCGTCTGCTGGTCGGCTGGATGGGCGTGCCGGAGGGCGAAGAGATGCTTCAACCGACCCTCACCAACGGCTGGATCCATCAGATGACCTGCCTGCGTGAGCTGGAGCTTATCGATGGTCAGCTATACCAACGTCCTCTACGAGAGCTGAGCGCCCTGCGCGGCGAAGCGCACGGCTGGGCAGGGAACTCCCTGCCGCTGGCACCGATGGAAATCGTTCTACAAACCACTGGGGACGATATTTTGAGCCTCGATTTTGACGGCGCATTAACCCTTGAACGCGATGCCAGCGGGATCCGCCTGGCCCGACCCAGTCTGGCCAGCGACGAGAAGCATTATCGTTACTGGCGCGGAGACGTCCGCTCGCTGCATATTTTCATCGACCAGTCTAGCGTGGAGATTTTCATCAACGGCGGCGAAGGAGTGATGAGCTGCCGCTACTTCCCGGCCTGTTCAGGGCAGCTAATGTTCTCCGGCATCACACCGGACGCATTCTGCTACTGGCCGCTGCGAACTTGCATGGTAGAATAAGCGTTTTGCCTCAAGCTCATGGCGTCGTAATGAAAACTAAACGCGTAACCATTAAAGATATCGCCGAACAGGCTGGCGTCTCAAAAGCGACCGCCAGCCTAGTACTGAACGGTCGTGGTAAGGAGCTGCGTGTGGCGCAGGAAACGCGTGAGCGAGTACTGGCGATTGCCCGTGAGCAGCACTATCAGCCAAGCATTCACGCCCGCTCGCTGCGCGACAACCGCAGCCACACCATCGGACTGGTGGTGCCGGAGATCACCAACCACGGCTTTGCGGTCTTTTCACATGAGCTGGAAATGCTGTGCCGCGAAGCAGGCGTCCAGCTATTGATCTCTTGTACTGATGAAAACCCCGGTCAGGAGAGCGTGGTGGTCAATAACATGATTTCCCGCCAGGTTGACGGTCTGATCGTCGCTTCATGTATGCACAACGATGCCGACTATCTTAAGCTCAGCCAACAACTGCCAGTAGTGCTGTTTGACCGTTGTCCTAATGAAAGCCTGCTGCCGCTGGTGATGACTGATTCGATTACCCCAACGGCGGAACTGATTTCCCGCATTGCACCTAAGCATAGCGATGAGTTCTGGTTTTTAGGCGGTCAGTCGCGTCTGTCGCCTTCACGCGATCGTCTGACCGGCTTCACGCAGGGTTTGGCTCAGGCGGGTATTGCACTGCGCCCGGAATGGGTGATTAACGGTAACTACCACCCGAGCTCAGGCTATGAGATGTTCGCCGCACTCTGCGCGCGACTTGGGCGGCCGCCTAAGGCGCTGTTCACTGCCGCCTGTGGACTGCTCGAAGGGGTACTGCGCTATATGAGCCAGCACCATTTACTCGACTCAGATATCCATCTGACGAGCTTTGACGATCACTATCTTTATGATTCGCTGTCGCTGCGTATCGATACCGTACAGCAGGATAACCGCCAGTTGGCCTGGCACTGCTATGATCTGATAAGCCAATTGATCGAGGGCGATACGCCCGAAACGCTACAACGCTACCTGCCCGCAACGCTGCAGTTTAGGCATCAGTAATAACTGAGCATTTTTGAATACCCTACAGAGGTGAAATCTGGTGCGAATCCAACAATCAAAAATCAATATTTGTAGTGATGTGATGCGGATAGGTCTTCACTGCATCAGTAATCACACCAATCGGTTTAAACGGCAAACTGAGTGGTGGTAAAGACTGACACCGGCATTATTACTGTCACTGTGGAACATCACTCCGGCGGGTTTACCGCCAGCTTCCCACGCAATTTCCAGCGCTTTGATGTCAGCTTGCTGTCCGGTGAGAATGACATTGCCCAACCCTCAGGTTTCCTTGCGAACAGATCGAGAACAACAGCAAGGTAAGCCCAACGCTTGCCTGTCCAGAGTAGAGTAAGAGGCAGGGCGTAGTCGCACTATTTCCCTGCCTCTCCTCTCCGAACCGGACGTGCACCTTTCAGCGCACCCGGCTCTCCATTTAAACACTGGCAAACGCCATTGCCACTTCTGTGAAACGCGATGTATACGTATTTCTGGCTTCTGTCCTCAGGTAAGGGTTACCTTCTGGCAAGCGCCAGCGGAACAGCTTCTTGCCTTGCCCGACCAACCGATAAAGTACTTCACCGTTGAGCTTCCCGTGGTTGGTTTTACCAAATAAAACCCACGTTTTACTCTGCCCCGGTTTCGGTGATTTACACCACCACCTCATCAGGTAGGCAATACCTTTACGATATTTTCGGGCCAGCCAGTGAGCCAGCTTCCAGAACACCACTCGATCGATATAACTGAATACTTTGGCTTTAAAATCAACGAACTGATAGAACGCAGCCCAGCCTTTCAGTTTCCGGTTGAGTGTCTCAACCATATCGATTTTGCTTTCACTGTAATTGCCTGATAACAAAGCCGTTAGCGACGCAGCGAAGTTTCTGGCTTTCTCCTTCGGGATCGTCGAGACCATCCGCATATCGCCGTAACGACTGCGTTTACGGATGATCCTGTGACCCAGAAAGATAAAACCGTCATTAACATGGGTGATCCGGGTCTTGTCCATGTTCAGCCTGAGTTTCAGACAGCCTTCAAGTACGCTTCGGCACTCTTCTCTGATGGTTTCCGCCTGCGCTTTGGTGCCTTTGACAATAAGCACGAAGTCATCGGCATACCGACAGTACGCCACAGCGGGCTTCCATTGCCAGTTTTCCCTGACCGCTGTACTTCGACCTCGCTGGATACTGTTGTTCCAGTACCAGCGGTCCTTTCGGGCTTTCCCGCTCAGGTAGCGTTTATGCAGATACTGATCGAACTCATTCAGCATAATGTTCGACAGCAACGGCGAGATCACTCCGCCCTGCGGTACGCCTTCACTGGCCGCCCGGAAGAGACCGACATCAACATGCCCCGCCTTGATGGTTTTCCACAGCAGAGTCATGAAACGTGCATCACTGATCCTGCGGCGTACAGCCTTCATCAGCAGTCGATGATGTACGGTGTCGAAGTAACTGGACAGGTCGCCTTCAATTACCCAGCGTCCCCGTGTTTCACCGCAGTCAGTGAGCTGTAATTTCACCGTTCGGATCGCATGGTGGACACTGCGCTCAGGCCGGAAGCCATATGAGAGCGTATGAAAATCACTCTCCCATATTGGTTCCATCGCCATCAGCATGGCTCGCTGAACAATACGATCCCGTAACGCGGGGATGCCCAGTGGTCGCAGTTTGCCGTTGCTTTTAGGAATGTAAACCCGTCTGGCGGGCAAGGGCTGGTAGTGACCTGAGAGTAATTCATTCCTGAGGATTTGTAGCTCAACAGCCAGTCTGGCCTGTAGCATTGTCTTGTTCACGCCATCAACGCCGGGGGTATGCGCCCCCTTTGATGAAAGCGTGATCCGCGCCGCATCAGCCAGCCATTCTGGTTGTGTTATCAGACGCAGCAGCCGTTCAATCCGTCGGGACGGATCGGCTGTTGCCCATGTGGCAAGCTTGCGTTGCATTTCGCTGATTATCAAAGGTCTTCACCTCATTGGGTCAGTTAATTCACTTCGCAAACATATTTAAACTGCTTCCCTTCGCCATGTAATGGGCTTTCCCCACCGCGGACTACTACGGAAGCTCCGCCAGCCAGTGCGTTATCAGGGCCATGCCCCCTTAATATCCGTCACTGACCTTCCCCGGTTCACCTGCCTGGACTCAGACATACTGAGGAGGCTGCCCGTCGCACTCTTTATCCTTGCTTGCCGCAAGTTGGCAGAAGTCAGCAACGCGAGCGTGATAGGCGCTGCTGCCCCGGTGTTTTGCATACATGTCAAAACACCTTCGACCGACAGTGCTTACGTATCACTGGCAGTTCCTCCTGCACGGCCTGTCAGATCACGTAGGCCGTGGTGACATTTTCAACCCACAGAGGCGGATTAACGGGTTCATGTTCTTCAGCCTTTCAGCACTCAACCTTGAGGATCATCTCGGCTTAGTGATCTCGCCTCAATC
This sequence comes from Citrobacter sp. Cy070, assembly GCF_030332245.1. Taxonomy (NCBI): domain Bacteria; kingdom Pseudomonadati; phylum Pseudomonadota; class Gammaproteobacteria; order Enterobacterales; family Enterobacteriaceae; genus Citrobacter; species Citrobacter sp. Cy070. The sequence continues at coordinate 105,957 of NZ_JAOWIG010000086.1, read as the reverse complement.
CCCGTTGTCAGCGGGTTACATCACCCTGCGGGCATGCCGCAGGTCACTGCCGCTCAGGCTCTCCACCGTCACACCCGGTGGGATTGTTGGGCTTCTCGTCATGAGTTGCCGTTTCAATATTCCAGACAGACTCGTGGTTCATTTGAGCATCCATGCCCGCCCTGAACTCCGGGCACACTATACGTCACATCGCCGCACCACACCTGATTCGGTTCTGTCACTGCAAACTGTCGCTCAAGGCGATTCGGGATAGCGGTGTGTTCATGACCACCACGTTTATACCGGTGGGTAGGCTGCTGACAACTCACCAGACCCGGTTCTTTCATGAGCCTTCCGGCAAGCCAGCGTCCCATTCTGAAGCCTTTCAGGGTTGCCATAATCGCGATACTTCTTGCGCCAGCAGAGCCATGGCTGATGTTATGCAGTTCCAGAACCTGACTGCGTAACACAGCTCGCATGCCGTCTGGCTTTTCGGGGCTTTTTCCCCAGTATTTGTAGCTGCTGCGATGAACCCCGAACACGTGGCAAAGTGTGACCACAGGATACTGCGCTCTGAGTTTCCTGATTAATGAGAACTGTTCAGGGAGTCTGACATCAAGAGCGCGGTTGTAGATTCAATTGGTCAGCGCAACAGTTATGTGAAAACATGAGGTTGCGGAGGATCTTTGGATGAGACGGACATTTACAGCAAAGGAAAAAGCATCTGTTTTTGAACTGTGGAAGAACGGAACAGGCTTCAGCGAGATAGCTAATATCCTGGGTTCGAAACCAGGAACCATCTTCACTATGTTAAGGGATACTGGCGGTATAAAACCCAATGAGCGCAAGCGGGCTGTGGCTCACCTGACGCTATCTGAGCGCGAGGAAATACGAGCCGGTTTGTCAGCCAAAATGAGCATTCGTGCGATAGCTACTGCACTAAATCGTAGTCCTTCGACGATCTCACGTGAAGTTCAGCGCAATCGAGGCAGGCGCTATTACAAAGCTGTAGATGCTAATAACCGGGCCAACAGGATGGCGAGAAGACCAAAACCGTGCTTACTGGATCAGAATTTACCGTTGCGAGAGCTTGTTCTGGAAAAGCTGGAGATGAAGTGGTCGCCAGAGCAAATATCAGGATGGTTAAGACGAACGAAGCCGCGTCAAAAAACACTGAGAATATCGCCAGAGACAATTTATAAAACGCTGTATTTTCGTAGTCGTGAAGCGCTACACCACCTGAATGTACAGCATCTGCGCCGATCGCACAGCCTACGTCATGGCAGACGCCATACTCGTAAAGGTGAAAGAGGCACCATCAACATAGTAAACGGAACGCCAATCCACGAACGCTCGCGGCATATCGATAACAGACGCTCTCTGGGGCACTGGGAAGGCGATTTGGTGTCAGGTACAAAAAACTCGCATATCGCCACACTTGTAGACCGAAAATCACGTTATACGATCATCCTGAAACTCAGAGGAAAAGACGCTTTCTCAGTGAATCAGGCTCTTACAGAAAAATTCCTGAGCTTGCCACCTGAACTCCGGCAATCACTGACATGGGACAGAGGAATGGAGCTGGCTAGGCATCTGGAATTTACTGGTAGCACGGGCGTTAAAGTTTACTTCTGCGATCCTCAGAGTCCCTGGCAGCGAGGAACAAACGAAAACACTAATGGATTAATCCGACAGTACTTTCCCAAAAAAACCTGCCTTGCCCAATATACTCAACATGAGCTGGATAAAGTCGCAACTCAGCTAAACAACAGGCCAAGAAAGACACTGAAGTTCAAAACACCGAAAGAGATAATTGAAAGGAGTGTTGCGTTGACAGATTGAATCTACA
>NZ_JAOWIG010000086.1:0-104079 GCF_030332245.1 Citrobacter sp. Cy070 | reverse complement strand
ATCGGTGGAGCTGCATGACAAAGTCATCGGGCATTATCTGAACATAAAACACTATCAATAAGTTGGAGTCATTACCCAGCTTTTTTTATAAGATAATTCCACTTCTCCACCTTATTACCTAAAAATTTAATTGAGCTTAATCCTAAAATAATATGTTCAACGTTCTCCTGTTTCTGATGTTTTAAGATTTACCGGATATTGTGTTTTCGATATTATATTTTAACTCTTTGAATTTAATTGTTTTTATTATTTATTGTTAATCGTTTTCTCTCTCGCTATCTAATTATCCTAAATTCCCCTGTGGCGTAATTTGAACACTTTGGCTTGTGTATACTCGATCTCGCCCGAAATTCTTTTGGGTAAATCTCCATTCATGCAATGAAGGGAATTTGTGATGAAAAAAGTTGTGTATGGCCTTTGGGCTATATCTGCGCTTGCGGCGACGTCTGTCTATGCCGCCCCCGTTCAGGTGGGTGAGGCTGCAGGGTCGGCTGCCGCGTCGGTTTCGGCGGGAAGTTCCTCCGCGACCAGCGTGAGCACCGTAAGTTCCGCGGTGGGGGTTGCCCTGGCGGCAACCGGTGGCGGCGATGGTTCTAATACCGGAACCACCACCACGACAACCACCAGTACCCAGTAATACCGGTACGTTTAATTCTAACCACACTTCGGTGTGGTTATTTTGCCTCTCTGGAGAAACGTCGTGAAGCGACCCGCGCTCATAATGGTTTGTCTGTTACTACAGGCGTGCTCAGCCACCACCGAAGGTTTGGGGCATTCGCTGTGGGATAGCGTATTTGGGACTCCCGGCGTAAAGATGACGGATGATGAAATCCAAAATATGCCTTACGCCAGCCAGTATATGCAGCTCAACGGCGGTCCCCAGCTGTTTGTGGTACTCGCGTTTGCGGAAAACGGACAGCAGAAATGGGTGACTCAGGATCGGGCCATTCTCGTGACGCAACATGGGCGACTGGTGAAAACACAGCTCGACGGAGACAACCTCATCGAGGTGAATAATCTGGCTGCCGACCCGCTCAGTAAGCCCAATCAGATAGTCGATGGCGCAACGTGGTCCCGTACGATGGGCTGGACCGAGCATCAGAAGGTACGCTATGCCACCGCCCGCTCGGTTTTCACATGGGATGGCGCTGACACCATCAAGGTCGGCAGAGATGAAACGCCGGTACGCATCCTCGATGAAGACGTCACCACCGATCAAACGCGCTGGCATAACCGCTACTGGGTAGACAGTGACGGCATGATTCGCCAGTCAGAACAGTATCTTGGCGCAGGTTTCTTCCCGGTGAAAACTACGCTGATTAAGGCGGCAAAATCATGATGAAACGAATGATTACCGCGCTGACCTTCAGCCTGTGTGCGGCATCTGTTTTTGCTGCGGGCAGTGTAAAAGTGATCACGACAGGCAGCACCGAAGCAAAAACGCTGACCGGCGCGGAGCATTTGGTCGATCTGGTGGGTCAACCGAAGCTGGCGAATAGCTGGTGGCCAGGCGCGGTGATTGGCGAAGAGCGGGCAACGGCTGAGGCGCAACGTCAGCAGCAGGCATTACTGGATCGTCTGGCGACGTTGAGTGCTGGAGAAAGCGGTGATGATGCCGCGGCTATCAACGCGTTACGCCAGCAAATTCAGGCGCTGAAGGTGACCGGCAGACAGACGATTAATCTCGACCCGGATGTTGTACGCGTCAGCGAGCGAGGCAACCCGCCGCTGCAGGGCAATTACACGCTGTGGGTTGGGCCGCAGCCCACGGATATCACGCTGTTGGGTTTGCTAAGCCACCCGGGTAAACAGCCGTTTATACCCGGACGTGATGTTGCCAGCTATCTCGATGGGCAGCATCGGCTCAGCGGCGCGGATCGTAGCTACGCCTGGGTTGTCTATCCCAACGGGCGCACACAAAAAGTACCGGTCGCCTACTGGAACAAACGTCACATTGAACCGATGCCCGGCAGCATCATTTTTGTCGGGCTGTCGGACTCTGTCTGGAGCAGCACCCCGGATGAAATCAATGCCGACATTCTTCGCACCCTGACCCAGCGGATACCCGAATAATGAGAAAAACTTATCTGCTCAGCCTGTTGGCGCTGGGTATCAGCGCGGCCTGTCACGGTGAAACGTATCCTGCGCCGATTGGTCCTTCCCAGTCTGATTTTGGCGGCGTGGGGCTGCTGCAAACCCCAACCGCACGCATGGCGCGTGAGGGCGAAATGAGCCTTAACTACCGCGATAACGATCAGTACCGCTACTACTCCGCGTCGGTGCAACTGTTCCCGTGGCTGGAAACGACCCTGCGCTATACCGATGTGCGCACCAAAAAATACAGCAGCGTGGAGTCGTTTTCAGGCGATCAGACATACAAGGATAAGGCGTTCGACCTGAAGCTGCGGTTGTGGGAAGAGAGCTACTGGATGCCGCAGGTGGCGGTGGGGGCACGCGATATAGGCGGAACGGGCCTGTTCGATGCGGAGTATATTGTGGCGAACAAAGCCTGGGGACCGTTTGATTTCTCGCTCGGTCTCGGCTGGGGATACCTCGGGACCAGCGGCAACGTCAGCAATCCGTTTTGCTCATACAGCGATAAATTCTGTCATCGCGATAACAGCTACAAGCAGGCGGGTTCCATTGACGGCAGCCAGATGTTCCACGGCCCGGCATCGCTGTTTGGCGGCGTAGAGTATCAGACTCCCTGGCAGCCGCTGCGCCTGAAGCTGGAGTACGAGGGAAATAATTATCAGCAGGATTTTGCGGGCAAGCTGGATCAGAAGAGCAAGTTTAACGTCGGCGCTATTTATCGCGTCACCGATTGGGCCGACGTTAACCTCAGCTATGAGCGCGGCAACACCTTTATGTTTGGGGTCACGCTGCGGACTAACTTTAACGATCTGCGACCACACTATAACGACAACGCCCGCCCGAAATATCAACCACAGCCGCAGGATGCCATCCTGCAACATTCGGTGGTGGCGAATCAGCTAACGCTGCTGAAATACAATGCAGGGCTGGCGGATCCTAAAATCCAGGTGCAGGGCGATACGCTGTATGTAACAGGCGAACAGGTGAAATACCGTGATTCGCGCGAGGGGATCGAGCGTGCCAACCGGATCGTGATGAACGATCTTCCCGACGGGATCCGCACGATCCGTATTACGGAGAATCGCCTTAACTTGCCGCAGGTGACGACCGAAACGGATGTTTCCAGCCTGAAGCGCCATCTGGAAGGCGAGCCGTTGGGCCATGAGACTCAACTGGCGCAAAAACGTGTTGAGCCCGTAGTGCCGAAAACGACCGAGCAGGGCTGGTATATCGATAAGTCGCGCTTCGATTTCCACATCGATCCGGTGCTTAACCAGTCGGTAGGCGGCCCGGAAAATTTCTATATGTATCAGTTGGGCGTGATGGGCACGGCAGATTGGTGGGTTACCGATCATCTGCTGACCACCGGGAGTTTGTTCGCCAACCTCGCCAATAACTATGACAAGTTTAACTACACCAACCCGCCGCAGGATTCGCATTTACCGCGGGTGCGTACCCATGTGCGTGAGTATGTACAGAACGACGTCTACGTGAATAACCTGCAGGCCAATTACTTCCAGTCACTCGGGAACGGGTTTTACGGACAGGTTTACGGCGGCTATCTGGAGACCATGTATGGCGGGGCGGGCGCGGAAGTATTGTACCGTCCATTGGACAGCAACTGGGCGTTTGGCATTGACGCCAACTACGTGAAACAGCGTGACTGGCGTAGCGCACAGGACATGATGAAATTCACCGACTACAGCGTGAAGACCGGGCATTTGACCGCGTACTGGAATCCTTCTTTCGCTCAGGATGTGCTGGTGAAAGCCAGCGTGGGTCAGTATCTGGCCGGGGATAAGGGCGGAACGCTGGAGGTAGCCAAACGCTTCGACAGCGGTGTCGTGGTGGGTGGTTATGCGACTATCACTAATGCCTCACCGGATGAGTACGGCGAGGGTGATTTTACTAAAGGGGTGTACGTTTCAGTGCCGCTGGATCTGTTCTCGTCAGGCCCAACCCGCAGTCGCGCGGCGATAGGCTGGACACCGTTAACGCGTGATGGCGGTCAGCAGCTTGGGCGTAAGTTTGGTCTGTACGATATGACCAGTGACAGAAGTGAGAATTTCCGGTGATGTGAATGTTGATCGCCCGGTGGCGCTACGCTTACCGGGCATCCGGCAAGAACCGTCATGCGAACAAAATATAAACAAAAAATGTAGATCTCTGTCACATTTTTGCGTTATACAGGAACCTCGCCACTGAGTAAGAGGTGCTGTTATGACGTCGCTATCTCGTCCCCGCGTGGAGTTTATCTCCACCATCTTGCAGACCGTGCTGAATCTGGGGCTGCTGAGTCTGGGCCTGATCCTGGTCGTATTCCTCGGGAAAGAAACGCTGCATCTGGCAGATGTGCTGTTCGCGCCGGAACAAACTAGCAAATATGAGCTGGTGGAAGGACTGGTGGTTTACTTTCTGTATTTTGAATTTATCGCACTGATTGTGAAGTACTTTCAGTCAGGGTTTCACTTTCCGCTGCGCTATTTTATCTATATCGGGATCACCGCGATTGTGCGGTTGATCATTGTCGCTCATAAAGCACCTATGGATGTGCTTACCTATTCCGCGGCGATCCTGCTGCTGGTGATCACCCTGTGGCTGTGCAACTCGAAGCGGTTGAAGCGAGAGTAAAAAAACAACACGCCGTTGGGGCGGCGTGTTGCATGTCAGGCTTATTGTGCAGAGACGGGCTGGGTTTTCTCTGCGGCGGGTTCCCACAGTTCTTCAAGTTCTTCCAGTGTTTTGCCTTTGGTTTCCGGCACGAACTTCCACATGAACAGCGCCGCCAGGATGCCCATACAACCGTAGATCCAGTAGGAGAAACCGTTGTGGAAATGGGAAACCAGCCACGAATTTTTGTCCATCATTGGGAAGGTCCAGGAGACGAAGTAGTTCGCCAGCCACTGGGCCGCAACTGCAATGGCGAGCGCTTTACCGCGAATCGCATTCGGGAAGATTTCTGCCAGCAACACCCAACAAACCGGTCCCCAGGACATGGCGAATGCCGCGACATAAAATAGCATCGACAGCAGCGCCACCAGGCCGGAAGCCTGCGTATAAAATGCAGTGCCGAGGCTGAACATCCCAATTGCCATGCCGAGTGCGCCAATGATCTGCAGCGGTTTGCGACCAAATTTGTCCACCGTCATGATAGCCAGCACGGTGAAGCTCAGGTTGATTACGCCGACAATAATGGTCTGCAATAACGCCACATCGGTGCTGGCCCCAAGCGTTTTGAAGACTTCCGGTGCGTAGTACAGCACGACGTTAATACCGACAAACTGCTGGAAGATGGATAACATCACGCCGATAACGATCACGCCCGCACCAAACATCAACAGACGACCACCGGTTTTGCGTCCATGCTCGAGTGACTGATTAATCTCCTGCATGGCCTGAGTGGCGAGGGTGCTGCCCATAATTTTGCGCAGAATACCTTCTGCCTGTTCATGTCTGCCGCGCGCCATCAGCCAACGTGGGCTTTCTGGTACGGTATACAGCAGCAGTAAAAACAGCAGGGCGGGGATACTTTCGGAGGCAAACATATATCGCCAGCCATCGGTATTCAGCCAGTTGGCGTCGCCTGAACGGGCAATAAAATAGTTAACGCAATACACCAGTAACTGGCCAAAAATAATCGCGAATTGGTTAAAGGAAACCAATTTCCCACGAATATGTGCCGGAGCCAGCTCAGCAATATACATAGGTGAGAGCATTGAGGCTAAACCTACGCCAATACCACCGATGATGCGATAAATAACGAATTCGGGGACGTATCCTGCTAAATAAACAGGCACAGCATTATCGGGGTTAATGGTGGTAAAACCTAATTCTGGCCATGCGGATCCGATGCCGGAAATAAAAAATAACAGCGCAGCGATTTTCAGCGAATCCCGGCGACCAAAGCGGTTACTACAATACCCGCCCAGCGCACCGCCGATGATGCAGCCAATCAACGCACTGGCGACGCAAAAACCCAACAATGAGTTGGCGGCGGATTCACTTAAGTGTTGTGGAGCGACAAATACGGTATTTAAGGATTCTACCGTTCCGGATATGACCGCAGTGTCGTAACCGAATAATAGTCCTCCTAAAGTTGCGACTAATGTAATCGAAAAAATATAACTGGAATTATATTGAGTGTTCATTCAGACCTGCCTTAGAGGGTACAGCTCTTTTGATCAGTGCTGTGATGGTGAATTTAACAGGCAGGGAAGACAATTATCATTTTTTACATTGCAATTACGTTTTGTCTTTTCTGTGATCTTAATTCCGTTTAATTAGTTTATTTCCAGACGAAAAATAGAATTGCAGTGATGGAGAGCACGAAAGGAAATAATCATAACGGTAATGCAAAATAACATAAAAAAAGGGCGCTCCGTAGAGCGCCGAATAACAGTCACAGGTTGGGATAACATAAGTTGAGGGTTGCAGTGGCATTGCCCGTTGCCGGGCGGGGTAACACAACTACTTTGATGAAACTTAACCTTTCACACCACCCGCGGTCAGGCCGTTGACCAGCCAGCGCTGCGCCAGCAGGAATACCAGCGTGATCGGAATGGCGGAAAGTACAGCTGCGGCGGCAAAGTCGCCCCACAAATAGTTCTGTGGATTGAGGTACTGCTGCATACCTACCGCGAGGGTATAGCTGTTCACATCACGCAGCAGCAGTGACGCGACCGGGACTTCGGTAATAGCGGCAATGAACGACAGAATAAATACCACCGCCAGAATCGGAACGGAAAGCGGTAGCAGCACCAGGCGGAATGCCTGCCACGGCGTTGCGCCATCCAGCGCGGCCGCTTCTTCCAGCGAACCGTCGATGGTTTCGAAATAACCCTTAATCGTCCATACATGCAGTGCAATACCGCCAAGATAGGCGAAGATCACGCCGCCGTGCGTGTTCAGGCCGATAAACGGAATGTACTGGCCCAGGCGGTCAAACAACGCGTACAGGGCGACCAGAGACAGTACTGCCGGGAACATCTGGAAAATCAGCATCCCTTTCAGCAGGGTTGCTTTACCCGGGAAACGCATACGGGCAAAGGCGTAAGCACAGGTGGTGGAAAGCGTCACGATACCAATCGCGGTAATGGTGGCCACCTTCACTGAGTTCCACAGCCACAGCAGTACCGGGAACGGCGGCGGCGTCACACGGCCATCTGCGTGCTCAACGCTAAAGCCCAGCGCCAGTTTCCAGTGTTCCCAGGAGATGTTTTCCGGGATCAGGCTACCGGTGGCGAAGTTACCTTCGCGCAGCGAAATAGCAATGACCATCAGCAGCGGGAACATGATCGCCGCGATGAAAATCAGTAGCAGAAGGTGCGTGGTCAATAAACGTAGCTTCTGAGATTTGGGTTGGACCATAGCCATATTCCGTGCCCTCCTTAGTCGAATTTCATTCGTGTGGCTTTCAGGTTAACAATCGCCAGCGCACCCACCAGCAGGAAGATCAGCGTGGCAATCGCCGCTGCCAGACCGAAGTCCTGTCCGCCGCCGCCTTCGAAGGCGATACGGTAGGTGTAGCTCACGAGCAGGTCGGTATAGCCGGCTGGCGTGGTGGTGCCAAGTCGGTCCGGGCCACCGTTGGTCAACAGCTGAATCAGCACGAAGTTGTTAAAGTTAAAGGCGAAGCTGGCGATCATCAGCGGTGTCAGCGGCTTAATCAGCAGCGGTAGCGTTATCTTAAAGAAGTTCTGGAACGGGCCTGCGCCATCCATCGCCGAGGCTTCATACAGATCGTCAGGAATTGCTTTCAGCAGACCCATGCACAGGATCATCATGTATGGATAACCGAGCCAGGTGTTGACGATAATAATCATCGAACGCGCGGTGGTTGGGTCGCTGAACCAGGCTGGTTTGATACCAAACAGTGCGCTCAGCATCATGTTGATTTCACCAAAGCTCTGGTTGAATAAGCCCTTGAAAATCAGAATCGAGATAAACGACGGTACGGCATACGGAAGAATCAGCAGGACACGGTAAATCGCTTTGCCTTTGAGAGACTCCCACTGTACGAGACAGGCCAGCACCATCCCCACAGCAACGGTGAGGATCACTGTCAGAACGGAGAAGACCACCGTCCAGACAAAGATGGCGAAGAATGGTTTCTGGATGCCTTCGTCGGTAAACACGCGAGTGAAGTTATCCCAGCCGATGGCAACGGTATAGCCTGGACTGAGTTTTTCGCTACCCCAGCTACCGTCAGCGTTAATCGCCTGATAATAACCAATGTCGCTGTTCGGACGGTATTTTACGCCGCTCTGGTTATTGGTGAGCGTGCCGTCGTCAGCGAGGGTATAGAGCGGTTGCGTGCCGGAAAACTGGCGCAACGAGCTCATGATCACTTTGCTTTCATCCGGCAGAATAGCGGTCAGTTGGTTCAGCGCCTGGCGATTCTGGGTGATGATGCGCAGCGTCCCACGTTCGCTTGCTGGCAGGGCATCCGTTTCTTTTAGTTGCAGTTTCTGTTCGCCGCCAAATTTGAAGGCATCGGAAACATAATTTTTGCCGGTTTCACCGTCGGTGAGCGCCAGTTGCCACTCCGTACCCGCCGGATACAGACCGAAGTTGTAGGTTTTACCAGCCTGATACGAACGATCCATCAGGACTTCCTGAGCACGTTCAAAGGTCAGCTGGTTGGTGCTGCTGTAGTTGGTAAAGGCAATTGCGATGGTGCAAACCAATGGAAACAGAACAAACAGCCCCATACCAGCGACGCCAGGATAAACATAACGCCAGGCATAGGTTTTACGGTTAGCGAAAATATACAGGCCAGCAGAGCTTAAAATCAGCGTCATGATGGCAAACAGGTACTCCCCCTGAGCGTACATCAAAACAACAAGGTAACCGACCAGCAGCCCAAGCAGACCTATCACTGACCATTTAAGCCGGTCGCTTTGCCACCAGTGTTTCTTTTTAATGACATCCATGGGGATCTTCCTCTTTACGCTTTATCCTTCGCACTACCTCTTTGTTGGCTGCGGAAGCGCACCCCAGTCACTTACTTATGTAAGTGACTGGGGATTTGCCTCCTTGCCGCCTCGATGTAGCGCGAATGATTTCGCGTAACAACGTATTCAATAAACCTGATTCCCTAAGAAATAAGGGAAACCGTATTACTTGGTGATACGACCTTGTGCATCTTTCAGCGCGGCATCGACGGTCTGACGGCCGCTGGCTGCGTTGATCACTGCGGTACGAACGGCATACCAGAATGCGGACATCTGCGGGATGTTCGGCATGATTTCGCCTTTCTGGGCGTTATCCATGGTGGCGGCGATGCGTGGATCTTTTGCTAATTGATCCTGGAAGGATTTCAGCGCCACGGCACCCAGCGGTTTGTCCTTGTTCACTTCATCCAGACCCTGGTCGGTCAGCAGGTAGTTTTCGAGGAACTCTTTCGCCAGTTCTTTGTTCGGGCTGGCGGCGTTAATACCGGCGCTCAGTACCCCAACAAACGGTTTAGACGCTTTGCCTTTGAAGGTTGGCAGCAGCGTGACGCCGTAGTTAATTTTGCTCTTGTCGATGTTCGACCACGCCCACGGACCGTTGATGGTCATCGCCGTTTCGCCCTTGTTGAAGGCCGCTTCTGCGATGGAGTAGTCGGTATCCGCGTTCATGTGTTTGTTCTTGATAAGGTCAACCAGGAAGGTCAGACCCGCTTTCGCGCCAGCGTTGTCCACGCCCACGTCTTTCACGTCATATTTGCCGTTTTCAAACTTGAACGCGTAACCGCCGTCGGCAGCAATCAGCGGCCAGGTGAAGTACGGTTCTTGCAGGTTGAACATCAGCGCAGATTTACCCTTCGCCTTCAGTGTCTTATCCAGCGCTGGGATCTCTTCCCAGGTTTTTGGTGGATTTGGCACGAGGTCTTTGTTGTAAATCAGCGACAGCGCTTCAACCGCGATTGGGTAAGCAATCAGTTTGCCGTTGTAGCGTACGGCATCCCAGGTGAACGGGTAGAGTTTGTCCTGGAACGCTTTATCCGGAGTGATTTCAGCCAGCAGGCCAGACTGCGCGTAGCCGCCAAAGCGGTCATGTGCCCAGAAGATGATGTCCGGGCCATCACCGGTCGCGGCAACCTGCGGGAATTTTTCTTCTAGTTTGTCCGGGTGCTCAATGGTGACTTTGATACCCGTGTCTTTCTCGAATTTTTTGCCCACTTCAGCGAGGCCGTTGTAGCCTTTATCGCCGTTAATCCAGATAACCAGCTTACCTTCTTCAATCTTGGCGAGAGCCGAGGCGGAGAACATCATCGTCGTCAATGCGGACAATGCGAGGATGCGTGCGCCAGTTTTGATTTTCATAGTTCCCATCCTGTTTGGTGATATTGCAGAGGTGGCTTAACGGTGACTAGTTTCTTTATACGACAACCTCTTTCCATCCTCCTTACCCCTACGCCCCACCCATTCTTTATGTGATCTGTGTTACATAAATGTGAGTAATGCGTACTGGCGCACATAAAAACCCACTGATTTTTGCAAGCGACATCACGAAATTCCTCCACGGCGTACAGCCAGGGTCTCAGACGCTGCTCTCTCATCCTCCCGCCTCCTCCCCCATAAAAAAGCTGGGGGGTGGAGGATTCACGCCGTTAAGGGATAACGCATAGTCAATCCATCAATGAATGTTGCTGTCGATGACAGGTTGTAACGAAGGGAGAAGGGCATGGCGAGCGTACAGCTGCGAAATGTAACGAAAGCCTGGGGTGACGTGGTGGTATCGAAAGATATCAATCTCGACATTCACGAAGGGGAATTCGTGGTGTTTGTCGGACCGTCAGGCTGTGGTAAGTCAACCTTGCTGCGTATGATCGCCGGACTTGAAACCATCACCAGTGGTGATTTGTTTATCGGGGAGACCCGGATGAACGACATTCCGCCCGCCGAACGTGGCGTGGGGATGGTCTTCCAGTCCTATGCGCTGTATCCCCATTTGTCCGTCGCCGAAAACATGTCGTTCGGCCTCAAGCTGGCAGGTGCCAAAAAAGAGGTGATGAACCAGCGTGTTAATCAGGTCGCAGAAGTGCTGCAACTGGCCCATCTGCTGGAGCGCAAACCCAAAGCGCTCTCTGGTGGACAACGTCAGCGTGTGGCGATTGGCCGAACGTTGGTTGCAGAGCCGCGAGTCTTTCTGTTGGACGAACCGCTGTCAAACCTCGATGCCGCACTGCGCGTCCAGATGCGCATTGAAATCTCCCGCCTGCATAAGCGTCTTGGCCGCACGATGATTTACGTCACCCACGATCAGGTCGAAGCGATGACCCTGGCCGACAAAATTGTGGTGCTGGATGCCGGCCGCGTCGCGCAGGTAGGTAAACCCCTGGAGCTGTACCACTACCCGGCTGACCGCTTTGTTGCCGGGTTTATTGGTTCGCCAAAGATGAACTTCCTGCCGGTGAAAGTGACGGCAACGGCGATCGATCAGGTTCAGGTTGAGCTGCCTAACCGCCAGCAAATATGGCTACCAGTGGAAAGCCGTGCGGTGCAGGTCGGCGCCAATATGTCTTTGGGTATCCGCCCGGAACATCTGCTGCCCAGCGATATTGCTGATGTCACCCTCGAAGGTGAAGTACAGGTAGTCGAGCAGCTTGGTCACGAAACACAAATCCATATCCAGATCCCCGCCATCCGTCAGAACCTGGTTTACCGCCAGAACGACGTGGTGTTGGTAGAAGAGGGTGCCACATTCGCTATCGGCCTGCCGCCAGAGCGTTGCCATCTGTTCCGTGAGGATGGCACTGCATGTCGTCGGTTGCATCAAGAGCCGGGCGTTTAAGGTATCCCATTAAAAAAAAGCGCAAAACCGTCAAGGTGAAGCGTTTAAAGAAAAGCAATGATCTCAGGAGATAGAACGATGATTACTCTGCGCAAACTTCCTCTGGCGGTTGCTGTGGCAGCAGGCATTATGTCTGTTCAGGCAATGGCTGTCGATTTCCATGGTTATGCTCGTTCCGGTATCGGCTGGACGGGTAGTGGCGGCGAACAACAATGTTTCCAGGCAACCGGTGCCCAAAGTAAATACCGTCTCGGTAACGAATGTGAAACCTATGCCGAAATTAAGCTGGGCCAGGAAGTGTGGAAAGAAGGCGATAAGAGCTTCTACTTCGACACTAACGTTGCCTACTCTGTTGCACAGCAGAATGACTGGGAAGCGACTGATCCTGCTTTCCGCGAAGCCAACGTGCAGGGTAAAAACCTGATTGAATGGCTGCCGGGTTCCACCATCTGGGCCGGTAAACGTTTCTATCAGCGTCATGATGTCCATATGATCGACTTCTACTACTGGGATATTTCAGGTCCTGGTGCCGGTATTGAAAACATCGATCTGGGCTTTGGTAAGCTGTCTCTGGCCGCAACCCGTTCTCAGGAAGCGGGGGGTTCTTACACCTTCAGTAGCCAGAATATCTACGACACATCCAAAGATACCGCGAACGACGTATTCGACATGCGTTTAGCGCAGATGGCCATTAACCCGGACGGCATGCTGGAACTGGGTGTTGACTACGGTCGTGCGAATAAAACTGACGGTTATAGCTACGCGGATAGCGCTTCTAAAGATGGCTGGATGTTCACTGCAGAACATACTCAGAGCATGCTGAAGGGCTATAACAAGTTTGTGGTTCAGTATGCAACTGACGCGATGACCACGCAGGGTAAAGGTGGCTCGCAGGGTACTTACGGTTCAACCTTCGATACCCAGGCAACACCAAATGATCCCGTTATCCATCATGTAAACAACAACATCAATAACAACGGTAGCCTGGTGCGCGTACTTGACCACGGAGCTATCTCTCTGGGCGACAAGTGGGACCTGATGTACGTCGGTATGTATCAGAATATCGACATGGATAACGACCTGGGTACTGAATGGTACACCGTGGGTATTCGTCCGATGTACAAATGGACGCCAATCATGAGCACCCTGATGGAAGTCGGCTACGACAACGTCAAATCTCAACAGACTGGCGATCGCAACAGCCAATACAAAATCACCCTGGCGCAACAGTGGCAGGCAGGCGACAGCATCTGGTCTCGTCCGGCAATCCGCGTCTTTGCAACCTATGCCAAATGGGATGAAGAATGGGGCTACGTGAAAAACGGAGATAAGGTCTCTAAATATGCTGCTGCAACCAACTCCGGTATCAGCACAACCAGCCGTGGCGATAGCGACGAGTGGTCCTTCGGTGCCCAGATGGAAATCTGGTGGTAATCCAGCATTAACCTGACGTAATGACCTAAAGAGGGGCGTAAGCCCCTCTTACTTACGGTTTAGCGCGCTATTGCCTGGCCACCGCTGAACCCATGCTATCTGAGGTGATAACAATGAAAATGAAGAAAAGTCTCGTTGCCCTTTGTTTATCGGCAGGGTTATTTGCCAGCGTTCCTGGAATCAGCCTGGCCGATGTGAATATCGTTCCGCAGGACACCGCAGCTGCACCGTCGATTCCGACGGCTGCGTTGCAACAACTGGCCTGGACGCCCGTCGACCAATCGAAAACCCAGTCAACCCCGTTGGCGACAGCGGGACAGCGTCTGGACATTGCCGGTATTAGCGGCCCGGTTGCCGCCTATAGCGTACCGGCCAATATTGGTGAACTGACCCTGACGCTGAGCAGTGAAGTTAACCAACAAACCAGCATATTTGCGCCAAACGTTTTAATTCTTGATCAGAACATGACGCCATCTGCGTTCTTCCCCAGCAGCTACTTTACCTACCAGGCACCGGGTGTGATGAGTGCGGATCGCCTGGAAGGGGTGATGCGTCTGACGCCAGCGCTGGGACAGCAGAAGCTTTATGTTCTGGTCTTTACTACTGATAAAGATCTCCAACAGACCACCACGCTGCTTGACCCGGCGAAAGCGTATGCCAAGGGCGTGGGCAATGCTGTTCCGGATATTCCGGACCCGATTGCCCGCCATACTACCGATGGTCTGGTGAAACTGCAGGTGAAAACTAACAGCACCTCCAGCGTGCTGGTTGGGCCGCTGTTTGGCTCCTCTGGCCCGGGTCCGGTGACGGTGGGTAATACCGCTGCACCTGCGGTGGCCTATGCAGCCCCGGCTGCCGCGGTAGCCGCACCGGCACCGCAACCGGTGAAGAAAAGCGAGCCGATGCTGAATGACACTGAGAACTATTTTAACCAGGCGATTAAGGATGCCGTGGCGAAAGGTGATGTTGATAAAGCGCTGAAGCTGCTTGATGAAGCTGAACGTCTGGGATCCAAATCTGCCCGTTCCACCTTTATCAGCAGTGTAAAAGGCAAGGGGTAACCATCTCCCCACATTGTTGATTTTGCAACAACTGGTGCGTCTCCTGGCGCACCTTTTTTTATCCTTCGATGCTACTTGTTACACTTATGTTGCCCTACCGATCACTTAATCGTGTTTGCTCACCCCGCAAAGCCTTTTCTGCGATACAATGCCTTCAGGTTATGAATCGGAGAGTAAGGCATGCCACACCCCGCGTTAACGCAACTGCGTGCTCTGCGTTATTTTGATGCGATCCCGTCGCTTGCCCCTCAATTGCTCGACTGGTTGTTACTGGAAGATTCGATGACCAAACGCTTTGAGCAGCAGGGAAAACAGGTCACCGTAACATTGATACGAGAAGGATTCGTTGGGCAAAATGAGGTCGCTGAAGAGTTGACGCTGCTGCCGGCAGAATCCCGCTATTGGTTGCGGGAAATCCTGTTATGCGCGGATGGTGAGCCATGGCTTGCCGGGCGGACCGTGGTGCCTGAATCCACCTTGTGCGGCCCCGAACTGGCTTTACAAAATCTGGGGAAAACCCCGCTCGGGCGCTATCTGTTTACATCATCGACATTGACCCGCGATTTTATTGAGATTGGCCGCGATGCAGCGCTGTGGGGGCGTCGTTCCCGACTGCGGCTGAGCGGTAAGCCGCTGATGCTTACCGAGCTTTTTTTGCCTGCATCGCCGTTGTACTGAGAGGAAGATAAAGATGGAGTGGAGTCTGACGCAGAGTAAGCTGCTGGCGTTTCACCGCTTGATGCGTACGGATAAGCCAATTGGCGCCTTACTGCTGCTCTGGCCGACGTTGTGGGCGCTGTGGGTAGCGACCCCTGGTGTACCGCAATTATGGATACTGGCGGTGTTTGTCGCCGGAGTGTGGCTGATGCGCGCTGCCGGATGCGTGGTGAATGATTACGCCGACAGGAAATTTGACGGACACGTCAAACGGACCGCAAACCGGCCGCTGCCGAGCGGTGCAGTCACGGAGAAAGAGGCCCGAACACTGTTTGTTGTGCTGGTGTTGCTGGCCTTCCTGCTGGTTCTGACTCTTAACACGATGACGATTTTGTTGTCCGTTGCCGCGTTAGCACTGGCGTGGGTTTATCCCTTCATGAAACGCTATACGCACCTGCCGCAGGTGGTGCTGGGGGCGGCGTTTGGCTGGTCTATTCCCATGGCGTTCGCCGCCGTGAGCGAGTCCGTACCGCTGAGCTGCTGGCTGATGTTCCTCGCCAACATTCTCTGGGCGGTGGCGTATGACACGCAGTATGCGATGGTTGATCGTGATGACGATCTGAAGATTGGCATTAAATCGACCGCCATTCTGTTTGGCCAAAACGACAAGCTGATTATTGGCATTCTGCAGGTCGGTGTGCTGGCGCTGATGGCGATGGTGGGGTGGTTAAACGGGTTGGGGCTGGGCTATTACTGGTCACTGCTGGTGGCGGGCGCGCTGTTTGTGTATCAGCAGAAACTGATTGTCGATCGTGAACGGGATGCCTGCTTTAAAGCGTTTATGAACAATAACTATGTGGGGCTGGTACTGTTCTTAGGGCTGGCGATGAGCTACTGGCACCTTTGAGTTTGGCTTAGCCTGCAAAATAAAAACCGGTCATTTCGACCGGTTTTTTTATGCTTACTCGCCCTGCGTTGCGCTTTCGATGGTCAGACGCACATCGGACGTGACCAGCTCGGCCAGCATCTGATAGATCTTCATCGTCTCTTCCGGTTCGGCATCACCGGTATCGCTGATGTAGCCCTCGTCACGCAGCGTCAGCACCAGGGAGCTGAACACGGCTTTATCGAAGAACTCAGGCGCGTTGATACCGTGCAGCACGGAAAGACGTTGTGCCACGGTGCGGCTCTCTTTCTCCAGGGTACTGCGGTTGATGGACGGGTTCGCACTCAGCAGCCAGAAGGTAATGGCATAGCGCTGCAGCGTTTCACGCGCGCCCGCAGCCAACAGCTGCAGCGTGCGAGAATGAACCGGGTTGATATGCAGCTCATCGTTCTGCAGGGTTATCAGACCCTGACGTTGCATTTCGTTGGCCAGCTCGTCAATTACCCCGGCAAGCTCATCACGCTCCCAACGCAGGAACAACTCGGCTTTCAGCATCGGGTACAGCGCTTCAATATGCTGCTGCAATGCGGCGCGTGAAATCCGGCGGTGCTGAGTCACAATCGCGGCCATCAACGAAGGCAGAACCAGCATGTGGGCAATGTTGTTGCGGTAGTAGGTCATCAGTACCGCCTGCTCGCGCGGCAGAATGATGATGTCACCGATGGTGTCTTTCTCAACCTCAAACTTGTTCATCTGCAAGGCGTGGTCGATCAGTTCACTGGCGCTCTGCGCGGGAACGGTTGAGTCCGTCGCGTACGGCACGTTGCGCAGCAGGCTCAGGTAGCAGTCGAGCTGCTCGGTTAACTGTTCACGGGTCAAAGAGCGCTGGCGGGAAGCCAACAGCGCGGTACAACACAGGTTCATGGCGTTGGCCGCGCCTGCGTTGTTAATGCGCACCATCAGATCGGCAGCAATGTTATTCACCGTCGGCGTCAGCCAGGCCGGACGGATAGACTCGATAGGATCGATAGATTCACGCCACTCCGGCACATGCTGGTTGAGGTAAGTCATCAGCGGCATTGGTTCGCCAAAGTTAACGTAGCCCTGACCCAGATTACGCAGCTTGCTTAAACCACGCAGCATTTGCGGCAGGCTCTCTTTTTCTTTCGTCGCGCCACGCAGCTCTTTGGCGTAGGTGCCCACTTCCATTACGTGCTCGTAGCCGATGTAGATCGGTACGAGGGTAATCGGACGCGTACCGCCGCGCAGCATCGCCTGAATGGTCATCGACAGCGTGCCGGTTTTCGGGTCGAGCAGGCGGCCGGTACGCGACCGCCCACCTTCGACAAAGTACTCAACCGAATAGCCGCGGCTGAACAACTCGCCCAGGTATTCGCGGAATACGGTGGAATAGAGCTTATTGCCTTTAAACGTACGACGAATAAAGAATGCGCCCAGACGGCGGAAAATCGGACCTGCCGGCCAGAAGTTCAGGTTGATCCCTGCCGCGATATGCGGTGGAACCAGTCCCTGATGGTACAGAACGTACGACAGCAGCATGTAGTCCATATGGCTGCGGTGGCACGGCACATAGACGATTTCATGTCCGTCGTGCGCCAGTTGGCGTACGCGCTCCGCATTATGAACGTTAATCCCCTGATACAGACGGTTCCAGGTAAAGCCCAGAATACGGTCCGTCAAACGGATCATTTCGTAGGAGAAGTTGGCGGCAATCTCTTCCATCAATGCGATAGCGTTTTGCTGCGCTTTTTCATGGGAGATTTTTTTGCTGCGTGCTTCATCTTCCACCGCGCGTGCGATGGCTTTTGAGGCCAGCAGTTTATTAAACAGATCCTGGCGGGCAGGAAGGCGAGGGCCAACCGCCGCTAAGCGCTGGCGGGCAAAGTGCATACGCGCCACGCGTGCCAGTTTCTGCGCGATGGTTTTATCTGTGCCGTGTTCGTCTGCCATGCGGCGCAGGGAGACGGAAGGTGAGAAGCGGACAAAGCTGTCGCGGCCCAGCCAGGACACAGCAAAGAATTTCTGTACGCCATTCAGCATGCGCAGTGGTGGATTGACTTCGCCTTTCTCGCGCCCAGGAGCACGGCCAAACATCACAGACACCGGCACCATCTGAACATCCAGATCGGGGTTGCTGCGATGTAAGTCGAGATAGTTATGGAACAACTTGATGGACTCTTCTTTTGGCGTGTAATAGGTGAATACACGCGGGCCGCCGTGTATAAACACGTAGCGCGGCAGCAAAGTCCCGTCTATCTCCAGCGGTTCCAGGGGATCAGGGAGGTCGTGCACCAGGCATTGGGCACGCAGCGTCAGCAAGTCAGCTTTTGAGTTGTACGGTAAGACGTACATAATGGGACGAGAGGTATCGAGTCCCAATTCCGGGGCGGGTTCCGCCGGGATAGACTTGCTTTTTACCAGGATGCTTAATGGTAAATTCAGTAATTTGTAGTAAATTCGTGGCCAGCCGGACATAAACGATGTAAAGCCTCTGGTTAATAATGCAAATGCGCTGCAAGGATATCAGAAAGTTTAGTGAATTTCTGTGGTATCCCGTCATACTTCGCGCAGCTTTGCTTATGCCCTGAAACAAACAGGGTAACGATGCAATAATACTCACGCTAATAATGTAAAAAGGTTCTTTTGATGGCCAATAATACCACTGGATTCACTCGGATTATCAAAGCAGCAGGCTATTCCTGGCAAGGTTTCCGCGCAGCATGGATCAATGAGGCGGCATTTCGTCAGGAAAGCGTTGCCGTACTGTTGGGGGTAGCAATTGCCTGCTGGCTGGACGTTGACGCGATTACCCGCGTACTGCTGATTGGTTCGGTGATGCTGGTGATGATCGTTGAAATTCTGAATAGCGCCATTGAGGCGGTTGTCGACCGAATTGGTTCTGAGTATCACGAGCTTTCTGGTCGGGCGAAAGATATGGGATCGGCTGCGGTATTGCTTTCTATTTTTGTCGCTGTGATCACCTGGGGCATCCTGTTGTGGTCGCATTTGCGATAAAGATTCCACAACTTCATAAATCTCCTGTTTTTTGTGCAGTTTGCGGTTCCAAATTCGCCTTTAGCTGTATATACTCACAGCATAACTGTATATACACCCAGGGGGCGGAATGAAAGCGTTAACGGCCAGGCAGCAAGAGGTGTTTGATCTCATTAGAGATCACATCAGCCAGACAGGTATGCCACCGACGCGTGCGGAGATCGCGCAGCGTTTGGGGTTCCGTTCCCCAAACGCGGCTGAAGAACACCTGAAAGCACTGGCGCGTAAAGGTGTGCTGGAAATCGTTTCTGGCGCATCGCGTGGTATTCGCCTGCTGCAGGAAGAAGAGGAAGGCTTACCGCTTGTTGGTCGTGTCGCGGCCGGTGAGCCACTTCTGGCACAGCAGCACATCGAAGGCCATTACCAGGTTGACCCATCACTGTTCAAACCGAACGCCGACTTTCTGCTGCGCGTCAGCGGTATGTCGATGAAAGATATCGGGATTATGGATGGCGATTTACTGGCTGTGCATAAAACGCAGGACGTGCGTAACGGCCAGGTTGTTGTTGCCCGTATTGATGATGAAGTCACGGTTAAGCGCCTGAAAAAGCAGGGCAACAAGGTTGAACTTCTGCCGGAAAACAGTGAATTTAAACCTATCGTTGTCGATCTGCGCGAGCAAAACTTCACCATTGAAGGGTTGGCTGTCGGCGTAATTCGTAACGGTGAATGGCTGTAATGATCTGCTGATTTCCTGTCGGCCGGAAAGGGCGTTTACGCTGCTCTCCGGCAAATTGCCCGATGATGCTACGCTTATCGGGCCTACAAAAACGCGTTAATTTCTTTTCAGGCTCTTTTCCATGCCTTTCTTTACCTCCTCTGATAAAGCACTCTGGCACCTTGCCTTACCGATGATTTTCTCCAACATCACTGTTCCACTGCTGGGGCTGGTGGATACCGCAGTGATTGGTCATTTGGATAGCCCGGTCTACCTGGGTGGCGTTGCTGTCGGCGCAACAGCGACCAGTTTTCTCTTTATGCTGCTGCTGTTTTTACGCATGAGTACCACCGGCCTGACGGCCCAGGCGTTCGGTGCGAAAAATCCTCAGGCGCTGGCGCGCGCGCTGGTACAACCGCTGATACTGGCGCTGGGAGCGGGGCTGTTTATCGCGCTGTTTCGCACGCCGATTATCGATTTAGCGCTGCATATTGTCGGGGGTAGTGAAGCGGTACTGGAACAAGCCCGGCGTTTCCTGGAAATCCGCTGGCTAAGCGCGCCCGCCTCACTGGCCAATCTGGTGCTGCTCGGCTGGTTGCTTGGCGTACAATATGCGCGTGCGCCGGTTATCCTGCTGATTGTCGGCAATATTCTCAACATTGCGCTCGATTTATGGCTGGTGATGGGCCTGCATATGAACGTGCAGGGTGCAGCACTGGCGACGGTGATTGCCGAATATGCCACGCTGCTTATCGGTCTGATGATGGTACGCAAAGTCCTGCATTTGCGCGGAGTTTCGCTGGCAATGCTGAAGCAGGCGTGGCGTGGCAACTTCCGCCGTTTGCTGGCGCTCAACCGTGACATCATGCTGCGTTCGCTGCTGTTGCAACTCTGCTTTGGTGCTATCACGGTACTCGGGGCTCGCCTCGGTAGCGATGTCATTGCGGTCAATGCCGTTCTGATGACCCTGCTAACCTTTACCGCCTATGCGCTGGACGGATTTGCCTATGCAGTGGAAGCGCACTCTGGCCAGGCCTATGGGGCACGCGATGGTAGCCAGTTGCTGGATGTCTGGCGGGCGGCCTGCCGGCAGTCGGGTATTGTGGCCGTCCTGTTTTCGATGGTTTATGCCCTGTTCGGCGAGCAGATTGTGGCGCTGCTGACCTCGCTGCCGCAAATCCAACACCTGGCTGATCGCTATCTTTTCTGGCAGGTGGTTTTGCCGCTGGTGGGTGTGTGGTGTTATCTGCTGGACGGCATGTTTATTGGCGCAACGCGTGCCGTAGAAATGCGCAACAGTATGGCCGTTGCCGCAGTGGGATTCGCCTTAACGCTCCTGACTTTACCGCTGCTGGGAAACCACGGCTTGTGGCTGGCGTTAACCGTTTTTCTCGCGCTGCGCGGGCTTTCACTAGCCTTCATCTGGCGACGTCACTGGCGTAATGGCACCTGGTTTGCCTGATGCCTATGGTTAAAAATTCCGAATAGTAAATAAAACCCAGAATCCCTGACTACACTTACTATCACGTCCAGCAAAAACAGCATGTATTCGGGCGCGGCACTCTCGCTATTCACAACCTAACGATGAGGACTTGATGATGAATAAAGACGAAGTCAGTGGTAACTGGAAACAGTTCAAAGGTAAAGTGAAAGAGCAATGGGGCAAACTGACCGATGATGATATGACGGTCATTGAAGGTAAACGCGACCAGCTGGTTGGTAAAGTCCAGGAACGATACGGGTACGCGAAAGATCAGGCGGAGAAAGAAGTTAAAGATTGGGAAAAACGCAACGATTACCGCTGGTAATTAACCCCTCCCTCCTGAGAGTACAAGGACGTACGCTCTTTTATTTACCGCCCGACTTTCTTTTTCACCTGAATGGTATGGTCATGCTGGCATTCGCCAGGATGGCGGCATGATTCAACTTCCACACATGCCGGACACAGGCCGTGGGCTTCAATCACATTATGGCGCAGAGCAAATCCCATTTTAGCTGCCAGCGTATGCATAATATCTTCCACGCCTTCCGCACACTCTTCTTTTACCACGCCACAGCGGTCGCAGATGAACATTGCGGAACTGTGGGTTGGCTGATCGAACAGATGGCAAAGCACATAGCTGTTGGTTGACTCCACTTTGTGCACAAAACCTTGTTCAAGCAGAAAATCGAGCGCACGATAGACGGTAGGCGGCTTAGCCTGTGGTTCGGTTTCCCTTAACAGATCAAGCAGATCGTAAGCGCTGATTGCCCCTTCCTGCAGGCTCATCAGGCGCAGCACTTCGAGGCGTTGTGGCGTGAGCCGCACGTTACGTTGCGCACAGAGTTTTTCAGCTTGAGCCAATAACTCCTGCGTGGTGGTTTTGTCCATTTGGCGCCTCGATTTGCGTGGAAGGTTAATCCCTTACTTTATCATGTTCTGCTTAAAACGCCGAGATCCACCGCTGTGTGCTATACCTGACGCATCGCAACACTGGAAAATTAACATGAAAAGACCCGATTGTATTCGTCACTGGCGTGAAGTTGAGGAGCCTGATGACTCCACCTATCCAGGCAGCGATGAGCTTTTTTCTATTGGCGCGCCGCTGGCCCGCAGGTTGGGGTTAGGGCGATTAGGCATCCATCACGAACGTCTGCCGCCGGGTCGGCGTACTTCTTATCCACACGCTGAAAGTGATGAAGAAGAGTTCATCTACGTGCTGGAAGGGTACCCGGAAGCCTGGATAAATGGTTACTTATGGAAGCTGGAACCCGGCGACAGCGTTGGTTTTCCGGCAGGAACCGGTGTGTGCCACACTTTTATCAACAACACCAGTGACGAGATGCGGCTGCTGGTCGTCGGTGAGGCGAACAAGAAGCATAACCGCATCTACTATCCACTCAATCCGGTCTATGCAGTCACGCGTGAAGATCGCTGGGTTGATCATCCTCCACAGTTTTTTGGTCCACACGACGGAAAACCTGGGCGGAAATGACGATCCACGCGAACGAAGGGCGCTATCCACGATGATGTGGCTCACTATCGCAACGGTCTATGCTATAGTAGCGCCCCTTTTTTAACCGGATGCTTGAATATTCGCCATGCTGCCTGAATCTCAGTCTACCGCTTTTCCCGCTCATCGTTTTTCTATCGCGCCGATGCTCGACTGGACGGACAGACACTGCCGCTACTTTTTGCGCCTGCTGTCCCGCCAGACGTTGCTCTATACGGAGATGGTGACTACCGGGGCAATTATTCATGGCAAAGGCGATTACCTGGCGTATAGCGAAGAAGAACATCCGGTTGCACTTCAGCTAGGTGGGAGCGATCCGGCTGCGTTGGCCCAGTGCGCAAAGCTGGCTGAAGCACGAGGTTATGACGAGATTAACCTCAACGTCGGCTGCCCTTCCGATCGCGTACAAAACGGCATGTTTGGCGCTTGCCTGATGGGGAATGCGCAACTGGTCGCCGATTGCGTGAAGGCGATGCGCGACGCGGTGTCGATTCCGGTAACGGTGAAAACCCGTATCGGCATTGATGATCAGGACAGCTACGAATTCCTCTGCGATTTCATCAACACGGTATCTGGCAACGGCGAATGTGAGATGTTTATCATCCACGCCCGCAAGGCCTGGCTGTCGGGGTTAAGCCCGAAAGAAAACCGCGAAATCCCACCGCTGGATTATGACCGTGTTTATCAGTTGAAGCGTGATTTCCCGCAGTTGACGATGTCGATTAACGGCGGAATTAAATCACTGGAAGAAGCAAAAACGCATCTGCAATATATGGACGGCGTAATGGTGGGCCGGGAAGCCTATCAAAATCCGGGGATTCTGGCGTCGGTCGACCGTGAAATTTTTGCTGCGACCACGCCGGATGCAGACCCTGTCGCCGTGGTGCGTGCCATGTATCCCTATATTGAGCGGGAGCTGAGTAAAGGTACGTATCTGGGGCATGTGACCCGCCACATGCTGGGGTTGTTCCAGGGAATTCCAGGCGCACGCCAATGGCGTCGTTATCTGAGTGAAAATGCGCATAAAGCCGGGGCCGATATTAACGTTCTGGAACACGCGCTGAAACTGGTGGCAGACAAGCGTTAAGTTTTCACCAAAAGTTAGTTAATTTCACCACGCCCTGCGCTTTGTCGCGGGGCGTTTTCTTTATAAATCAATACATTATTTTTGGCATGTTTCTTGTAAAGCAATGGAGAGAATTTCATTTCGGGAGAGCGTTATGCTGGAACTACTTTTTGTGATTGGTTTTTTTATCATGCTGATGGTCACTGGCATATCACTGTTGGGCATCCTCGCCGCGCTGATGGTGGCGACGGCAGTAATGTTCCTCGGTGGGATGTTTGCGTTGATGATTAAACTGTTACCCTGGCTGTTACTGGCCGTTGCCGTGGTGTGGGTTATCAAGGCGATAAAAGCGCCAAAAGTCCCACAGTATCAGCGCAATAACCGCCGATTTTACTAAGGTATTGAGCGGTGCGTCACAACCTGCAACATTGCCTTTAGAACCAAATAGGAATTGATTATCAAATCTGTCACTATTGCCAGGTTAACGAATTCATCGAGCTGTACCCTACATACAGCCGAACTAAAAAAAGAAAGGGCTTCCCATGGGAAGCCCTAATCTTTAGGGGAAGTCGGAGCATTATGGGATTAGCAAACTCGATCCCTGCGTGGCCCTGCTTTCCAGTGCTTCATGGGCTCGTTGCGCGTCACTTAACGCAAATTTCTGACCCGGCGCGACATCCACTTTGATCACCCCGCTGGCAATCAGCGAGAATAGCTCATTGCTGGCTTCGGTTAATTCGCGGTGATTGGTGATATACCCCTGGAGTGAAGGACGGGTCACGTACAGCGAACCTTTCTGGTTCAGAATACCTAAGTTCACGCCAGTCACCGGCCCGGAAGCATTACCAAAGCTGACCATTAGTCCCCGGCGCTGTAAACAATCCAGCGAGGCTTCCCAGGTATCTTTTCCCACCGAGTCGTATACCACCCGCACTTTTTTACCTCCGGTTATCTCCTTAACCCGTTCGACGATACTTTCTTCACGGTAGTTAATGACCTGCCATGCGCCGGCCTGCAGCGCAATTTGCGCTTTTTGTGCACTGCCGACGGTGCCAATCAGCTTCGCGCCTAATGCTTTTGCCCACTGGCAGGCAATCATCCCGACGCCGCCCGCAGCCGCATGGAACAAAAACGGCTCATCAGGCTGAATTTCATAGGTTTTACGCAGCAGATAAAAAACGGTTAACCCTTTCAGGAATGAGGCTGCGGCTTGTTCAAATGAGATAGCGTTGGGTAGGATGGCGGCTTTATCGGCCGGAACGTTATGCACTGAGCTGTAAGCGCCAAGCGCTGACTGCGCATACACCACGCGATCGCCAGCTTTAATGTGCGTCACTTTGCTCCCCACTTTGCTGACTACGCCGGCGGCTTCGGTTCCCAGACCGCTGGGCAGAGAAGGCGGTGGATAAAGACCACTGCGGATGTAAGTGTCGATATAGTTGATGCCAATCGCTTTGTTCTCGACCTGGATTTCGTTCTCTGCCGGATCTGCAGGCGTAAACTCGACGACCTGAAGCACTTCAGGACCACCATGCTTGTGAAATTCAATACGCGTTGCCATGCTTCCTCCAAAAGAAATGTGGTAATCTTTCGACCCAATCATTATCTCGGTAACTCCATTCACTATGGCAGGAAATAAACCCTTCAACAAACAACAGACTGATGCTCGTGAGCGCGATCCCCAGGTCGCCGGGCTGAAAGTACCGCCGCACTCGATTGAAGCGGAACAGTCGGTGTTGGGCGGTTTAATGCTGGATAACGAACGCTGGGACGATGTGGCCGAGCGCGTGGTGGCGGAAGATTTCTATACCCGACCGCACCGGCACATCTTCACGGAAATGCATCGACTGCAGGAGATGGGAAAACCTATCGACCTGATCACGCTCGCAGAATCGCTGGAGGTTCAGGGACAACTGGACAGCGTCGGCGGCTTTGCTTACCTGGCTGAGTTATCTAAAAACACGCCAAGTGCGGCGAACATTAGTGCTTATGCGGATATCGTCCGCGAACGCGCCGTTGTTCGTGACATGATTTCGGTGGCCCATGAAATTGCGGAAGCTGGTTTCGATCCACAAGGGCGCTCCAGTGAAGACCTGCTGGATCTTGCGGAATCCCGCGTCTTTAAAATCGCTGAAAGCCGTGCCAACAAAGACGAAGGCCCGAAAAACATCACCGATGTGCTCGACGCAACCGTCGCGCGTATCGAGCAGTTGTTCCAGCAGCCGCACGACGGCGTCACCGGCGTAAACACCGGTTATGACGACCTCAACAAAAAGACCGCGGGTCTACAGCCGTCGGACTTGATTATCGTCGCCGCGCGTCCGTCGATGGGTAAAACGACATTTGCAATGAACCTCGTCGAAAATGCGGCGATGTTGCAGGATAAGCCGGTTCTTATCTTCAGTCTTGAAATGCCCTCAGAACAAATCATGATGCGTTCTTTGGCCTCGCTTTCGCGCGTGGACCAGACCAAAATCCGTACCGGTCAACTGGATGATGAAGACTGGGCGCGAATTTCCGGAACAATGGGTATTTTGCTGGAGAAACGAAACATCTATATTGATGATTCTTCCGGCCTGACGCCAACGGAAGTGCGCTCGCGTGCTCGTCGTATCGCCCGTGAACACGGCGGTATCGGCCTTATCATGATCGACTACCTGCAACTGATGCGTGTACCGTCGCTCTCCGATAACCGTACGCTGGAAATTGCTGAAATTTCCCGCTCGCTGAAGGCGTTAGCAAAAGAACTGCATGTGCCGGTGGTAGCGCTATCGCAGCTTAACCGTTCACTGGAACAACGCGCGGACAAGCGTCCGGTCAACTCGGATCTGCGTGAATCCGGCTCCATCGAACAGGATGCCGACTTAATCATGTTTATCTATCGTGATGAGGTTTATCACGAAAACAGTGACTTAAAAGGCATCGCCGAAATTATTATTGGTAAGCAGCGTAACGGTCCGATCGGTACGGTGCGCCTGACGTTTAACGGACAGTGGTCCCGCTTCGACAACTATGCCGGTCCTCAATATGATGATGAGTAATTTCTAAGGAATACAAATGCAAGCGGCAACTGTAGTCATTAACCGCCGCGCTCTGCGACACAACCTGCAACGTCTGCGTGAACTGGCTCCTGCCAGCAAACTGGTTGCGGTCGTGAAAGCGAACGCTTACGGCCACGGTCTGTTAGAGACTGCGCGAACGCTCCCCGATGCGGACGCTTTTGGTGTCGCTCGTCTTGAAGAAGCCCTGCGGCTGCGAGCGGGAGGGATCACGCAGCCCATCCTGCTGCTGGAGGGATTTTTTGATGCCGCCGATCTGCCGACGATCTCCGCGCAGCGTCTGCATACTGCCGTCCACAACCAGGAGCAGCTTGAAGCCCTGGAAGCCGCAGAACTGGCTGAACCGGTCACCGTCTGGATGAAGCTCGACACGGGGATGCACCGCCTGGGCGTGCGCCCTGAGCAGGCCGAAGCGTTTTATCAGCGTTTAACGCAATGTGACAACGTGCGCCAGCCGGTTAATATCGTCAGCCACTTTGCGCGCGCGGATGAACCTGAATGCGGCGCGACGGAAAAACAGCTCGATATCTTTAATAGCTTTTGCGAGGGAAAACCTGGACAGCGTTCAATTGCTGCGTCGGGTGGTATTTTGCTGTGGCCCCAGTCCCACTTCGACTGGGCGCGTCCGGGGCTGATTCTGTACGGCGTATCGCCGCTGGAAAACCACTCTATCGGCGCCGATTTTGGCTGTCAGCCGGTGATGTCGCTGACCTCCAGCCTGATTGCGGTGCGTGAGCACAAAGCGGGCGAGCCGGTTGGCTATGGTGGAACCTGGCAAAGCGAGCGCGACACGCGTCTCGGCGTGGTGGCGATGGGCTACGGCGACGGTTATCCGCGCGCAGCGCCGTCCGGGACGCCGGTGCTGGTTAATGGCCGTGAAGTGCCGATCGTCGGCCGCGTCGCGATGGATATGATCTGCGTCGATTTAGGCCCCGAGGCGCAGGATAAAGCTGGCGATTCGGTGATCCTGTGGGGGGAAGGCCTGCCCGTTGAACGCATTGCTGAAATGACGAAAGTAAGTGCTTACGAACTTATTACGCGCCTGACGTCGCGCGTGGCGATGAAGTATATCGATTAAGCGCATGATGTGCCGGATAAGGCGGTTACGCCGCTATCCGGCAATATTCCTCTCAACATCCTCTCGATCTTCTCCTGCTTCCGGTTTATTGTGTTCATATCCTCTGCCTGTAAACCTGGAGAACCACACGTGTTTCAAAAAGTTGACGCCTACGCCGGCGACCCGATTTTATCGCTCATGGAGCGGTTCAAAGAAGATTCACGTAGCGACAAAGTGAACCTCAGCATTGGCCTGTATTACAACGAAGATGGGATTATTCCTCAGCTTAAAGCGGTAGCGGAAGCGGAAGCCAGACTCAATGCCAAACCGCATGGCGCTTCGCTGTATCTGCCGATGGAAGGTCTGAACGCTTATCGCCATACTATTGCGCCGTTGCTGTTTGGGGCGCAGCATCCGGTACTCCAGCAACAGCGCGTGGCAACCATTCAGACGCTGGGCGGCTCCGGCGCGCTAAAGGTTGGCGCAGACTTCCTGAAGCGCTATTTCCCTGATTCTGGCGTGTGGGTCAGCGATCCGACCTGGGAAAACCACATCGCGATTTTTGAAGGGGCGGGATTCGAAGTAAGTACTTACCCATGGTATGACAACGCGACTAATGGCGTGCGTTTCAACGATCTGCTGGCAGCGCTGAATACCTTACCGGTGCGTAGCATTGTGCTGCTGCATCCGTGCTGCCATAACCCCACGGGTGCGGATTTAACACCAGCACAGTGGGATGCGGTGATTGAGATCCTGAAAGCGCGCGACCTGATCCCGTTCCTCGACATTGCCTACCAGGGTTTTGGTGGCGGAATGGAAGATGATGCGTACGCCATCCGTGCGATTGCGAGTGCTGGTTTACCAACTCTGGTTAGCAACTCATTCTCCAAAATTTTCTCATTGTATGGCGAACGTGTTGGCGGGCTTTCTGTGGTGTGTGAAGACGCCGATGCTGCCAGCCGCGTTCTGGGGCAGCTAAAAGCGACGGTGCGCCGGAACTACTCCAGTCCGCCAAACTTTGGTGCGCAGGTGGTTGCCGCGGTACTGGGGGATGAAGAGCT
The DNA here is from genome assembly GCF_030332245.1 of Citrobacter sp. Cy070. Taxonomy (NCBI): domain Bacteria; kingdom Pseudomonadati; phylum Pseudomonadota; class Gammaproteobacteria; order Enterobacterales; family Enterobacteriaceae; genus Citrobacter; species Citrobacter sp. Cy070. The sequence goes on along the minus strand of NZ_JAOWIG010000086.1, from coordinate 75,198 downwards.
GAAAGCGAGCTGGCTGGCGGAAGTTGAGGCAATGCGTACCCGCATTCTGGCGATGCGTCAGGAACTGGTTAACGTATTGAATGCGGAGATCCCGGGCCGTAACTTTGATTACCTGCTGCAACAGCGCGGTATGTTCAGCTATACCGGGCTCAGCGCCGCTCAGGTCGATCGCCTGCGCGATGAGTTTGGTGTTTACCTGATAGCCAGCGGACGTATGTGCGTGGCCGGGTTGAATCACGGTAATGTGCAGCGCGTGGCGAAGGCATTTGCCGCCGTCATGTAATCGGCTTTGTGTGATGCCGGATGGCGCGTAAACGCCTTATCTGTCCTACAAGGATACATGGATTTTAGTTTGTAGGCCTGATAAGCGGAGCGCCATCAGGCGTACTTTCCTGTGTGATCATGCTCCTTTTCCTGGACAAAACCAGAGAAAATCCTTCCTTTCCCTTCCCCCAGGGGGTAAGGTCAGATAGTTTTTTGACCAGTTGTTAAATAAAAAATCATAACTAACTGACTACTTAGGGAAAAATATGCGCAAGTTTACCCTGGCACTGAGTGCCGTTTGTTTATTGTTCACGTTAAATCAGCCCGCTCAGGCGTTAGTTTCCTCTCCTTCTCAGCTTAATCCGGGCACCAACGTTGCAAAACTCGCTGAGCAGGCCCCCATTCACTGGGTCTCCGTGGCACAAATCGAAAACAGCCTGACCGGACGCCCGCCGATGGCCGTTGGCTTTGATATCGATGATACGGTTCTCTTTTCCAGCCCGGGCTTCTGGCGCGGTAAAAAAACGTATTCCCCGGACAGTGAGGATTACCTGAAGAATCCGGCCTTCTGGGAAAAAATGAACAATGGCTGGGATGAATTCAGTATTCCGAAAGAAGTGGCGCGCCAGTTGATTGATATGCATGTGCGTCGTGGCGACAGCATCTTTTTCGTGACCGGGCGTAGTCAGACGAAGACCGAAACGGTATCGAAAACGCTGGCCGATAACTTTCACATCCCGGCCGGCAATATGAATCCGGTCATTTTTGCCGGTGATAAACCCGGTCAGAACACCAAAACGCAGTGGTTGCAGGATAAAAGCATCCGCATGTTCTACGGTGACTCCGACAATGACATCACCGCCGCTCGCGACGTAGGAATCCGCGGCATCCGTATTTTACGCGCCTCTAACTCTACCTATAAACCGCTGCCGCAGGCTGGCGCGTTTGGTGAAGAGGTGATCGTCAACTCGGAGTATTGAGAATACGAAATGCTGCTTTTTTAAACAAATTTACGCTGCTGGCTTTTACCTTTTGCGGACTTGCTGCACACTGAATAAAAGATGTTCTCATTAGGCAATATGCTGGTAAGGGGAATAAAGATGACGAATTCGGAGTTGCTGCAATACTGCATGGCAAAAACGGGTGCGGAGCAGAGCGTGCATAGTGACTGGAAAGCCACGCAAATCAAAGTTGAAGATGTACTTTTTGCGATGGTCAAAGAGGTCGAAGGCCGCCCGGCGGTCTCTCTGAAAACCAGCCCTGAACTGGCAGAATTGCTGCGTCAGCAACATAAAGACGTGCGACCCAGCCGCCATCTCAATAAAGCGCACTGGAGCACGGTGTATCTTGACGGCTCACTGCCGGGTTCACAGATTTATTATCTGGTGGACGCGTCTTATCAGCAGGCCATAAACACCTTGCCGGAAGATAAGCGCAGGTTGCTGGTGCAGCCTTGATCCGTTTTGCCGGATGGCGTCGCCAGCGACTTATCCGGCCTACAGGGTATGTGCCCGTAGGCCTGATAAGGGCAGGATTACAACAGCGGCTTGAGGAAACGTGCCGTGTGTGAGGCTTCACATTCAGCGACCGTCTCCGGTGTGCCGGAGACTAAAATTTCCCCGCCGCCGCTGCCGCCTTCCGGACCGAGATCGACAATCCAGTCTGCGGTTTTAATCACGTCCAGATTGTGCTCAATCACCACGATGGTGTTGCCCTGATCCCGGAGCTGATGCAGCACGTCCAGCAGTTGCTGAATATCCGCAAAATGCAGACCAGTGGTCGGCTCATCGAGAATATACAGCGTCTGTCCGGTACCGCGTTTGGACAACTCACGCGCCAGCTTCACGCGCTGCGCCTCACCGCCAGAGAGGGTCGTTGCGGACTGACCCAGTCGGATGTACGTCAGACCAACGTCCATCAGCGTTTGCAGCTTACGCGCCAGCGCCGGAACGGCATCGAAGAACTCACGGGCTTCTTCAATCGTCATATCCAGCACTTCGTGGATAGTCTTGCCCTTGTACTTAATCTCCAGCGTTTCGCGGTTATAGCGCTTACCTTTGCACTGATCGCACGGCACGTAGATATCCGGCAGGAAGTGCATTTCGACTTTGATCACGCCGTCGCCCTGACAGGCTTCACAGCGTCCACCACGGACGTTAAAGCTGAAACGGCCTGGCGTGTAACCGCGCGCACGTGACTCCGGCACGCCGGCAAACAGTTCGCGCACTGGCGTAAACACGCCGGTGTAGGTTGCCGGGTTAGAGCGCGGCGTACGGCCAATCGGGCTTTGGTCAATATCGATGACTTTGTCGAAATGTTCCAGACCCTGAACATCGCGATACGGCGCAGGTTCCGCCAGCGTCGCACCGTTCAGCGCCGTCTGCGCAATTGGGAACAGCGTATCGTTGATCAGCGTCGATTTACCTGAGCCGGAAACCCCGGTAATGCAGGTAAATAAACCAACCGGCAGCGTCAGAGTGACATCTTTCAGGTTGTTACCGCGTGCGCCGGTGAGCTTCAGCACTTTTTCCGGGTCAGCCGCCACGCGCTGTTTCGGTACTTCAATTTTGCGCTTACCGCTCATGTACTGGCCGGTTAGCGACTCAGGCACCGCCATGATATCTTTTAGCGTTCCTTCAGCAACCACCTGGCCGCCGTGAACGCCCGCGCCGGGGCCGATGTCGATAACGTGGTCAGCGGCGCGAATCGCATCTTCATCGTGCTCGACCACAATGACGGTATTACCCAGATTACGCAGGTGGATAAGCGTACCCAGCAGACGCTCGTTATCGCGCTGATGCAGACCGATAGATGGTTCATCCAGCACGTACATTACACCGACCAGACCCGCGCCGATCTGGCTTGCCAGACGAATACGCTGGGCCTCACCGCCAGATAGCGTTTCCGCCGACCGCGATAGCGTCAGGTAGTTGAGGCCGACGTTGACCAGGAACTTCAGACGATCGCCAATCTCTTTAAGAATTTTCTCAGCAATCTTCGCCCGCTGACCCGCAAGCTTCAGATTGTTGAAGAAATCCATTGCATGACCGATGCTCATGTCAGAAATTGCAGGCAGCGGTGTATTTTCAACAAATACGTGGCGGGCCTCGCGACGTAAACGCGTCCCTTCACAGCTGGCGCACGGTCGGTTACTGATGAATTTGGCTAATTCTTCGCGTACCGCACTGGACTCCGTCTCTTTATAACGGCGCTCCATATTGTGCAGCACACCTTCAAACGGGTGACGACGTACGGACGTATCGCCACGATCGTTCATGTATTTGAATTCGATATTTTCTTTACCCGAACCGTACAGCACCACTTTATGCACGGTAGGGCTCAGGCTGGCCCATGGGGCTTCAACGTCGAATTTATAGTGTTCAGCCAGAGACTTAAGCATCTGGAAATAATAGAAGTTACGGCGATCCCAACCACGAATAGCCCCACCGGCGAGCGACAGTTCCGGGTTTTGAATCACCCGGTCAGGATCGAAATACTGCTGCACGCCGAGACCGTCACAGGTTGGGCATGCACCCGCCGGGTTGTTGAACGAGAACAGGCGGGGTTCCAGTTCGCGCATGCTGTAGCCGCAAATCGGGCAGGCGAAGTTGGCGGAGAACAGCAGCTCTTCCGCTTTCGGGTCGTCCATATCGGCGACCACCGCCGTACCACCGGAAAGCTCCAGCGCGGTTTCAAAGGATTCAGCCAGTCGCTGGGTGAGGTCGTCGCGTACTTTAAAGCGGTCAATCACCACTTCAATAGTGTGTTTCTTTTGCAGCTCAAGCTTGGGCGGATCGGAAAGGTCACACACTTCGCCATCGATACGGGCGCGGATATAGCCCTGGCCTGCCAGGTTTTCCAGCGTTTTGGTGTGCTCGCCTTTACGCTCCTTAATTACCGGCGCCAGCAGCATCAGACGTTTGCCTTCCGGCTGCGACAGGACGTTGTCCACCATCTGGCTAACGGTCTGCGCTGCCAGGGGAACGTCGTGATCCGGGCAGCGCGGCTCGCCAACGCGGGCAAACAGCAGACGCAGATAGTCGTGAATTTCGGTAATCGTACCTACCGTGGATCGCGGGTTATGCGACGTCGATTTTTGTTCAATTGAGATGGCAGGAGAGAGCCCCTCAATGTGGTCGACGTCCGGTTTTTCCATCAGCGACAGAAACTGACGTGCGTACGCGGAAAGGGATTCAACGTAACGACGCTGCCCTTCGGCATACAAGGTGTCGAAAGCGAGCGAAGATTTGCCTGAGCCCGAAAGCCCGGTGACGACAATCAGCTTGTCGCGCGGGATGACGAGGTTGATGTTTTTGAGATTATGGGTGCGGGCGCCCCGAACTTCGATCTTATCCATTCATCTTTCCCGGATTAAACGCTTTTTTGCCTGGCTGCATGGTGCTACCGGCGATCACAAACGGTTAATTATGACACAACCTGACCTGAATGGATATACAGTATTGGAATGCAAAACGCATGTTCCTGTGCAACAATGTCTGGCGGAGGTTGTTTACTGGAATCAACTTCGCAACGTAGTAAAAGCGCTATTGGAAATGCTACAATCCCGCGCTTACACTTATTCAGTAACGTTTTTCAGGAGACACGATCATGGCCAGCAGAGGCGTAAACAAGGTGATTCTCGTCGGTAATCTGGGCCAGGACCCGGAAGTACGCTATATGCCGAATGGTGGCGCAGTTGCCAACATTACGCTGGCTACTTCCGAATCCTGGCGTGATAAAGCGACCGGCGAAATGAAAGAGCAGACTGAATGGCACCGTGTTGTGCTGTTTGGCAAACTGGCGGAAGTCGCCAGCGAATATCTGCGTAAAGGTTCTCAGGTCTATATTGAAGGCCAACTGCGTACCCGCAAATGGACCGATCAATCCGGCGTAGAAAAATACACCACTGAAGTCGTTGTTAACGTTGGCGGCACCATGCAAATGCTGGGTGGTCGTCAGGGCGGCGGCGCGCCGGCAGGTGGTGGTCAGCAGCAAGGTGGTTGGGGTCAGCCTCAGCAGCCGCAGGGCGGCAACCAGTTCAGCGGCGGCGCACAGTCTCGTCCGCAGCAGTCCGCTCCGGCAGCGCCGTCTAACGAACCGCCGATGGACTTCGACGACGATATTCCGTTCTAAGATAGCCGAACGTATTAACGTTCGTACTGATGAAAACCCCGTTGTGACGGGGTTTTTTTACATCTCTTATTCAGAATTAATTATTCGGTATTTTCTGGTTTATCATTGCAGCTTGATGATTCATTTAATGCGAGCTGATTAGCGCTAATATTCGATAATATTTATTTATAACCATGAGAAATGAAAATAAATGTAGGTATTATCGAATAATAAAAGAAAATATGAAGGTAATAATTGGTGAAAATGTGTCGTACATTCAATTTCTTCTTTTTGAGATAGTTTCCTGGAGAGTAATATTCAATTAAATTAATGGTAAAAGTGTATTTTACTGCATGGTAAATATTGACAAGTTAATGTCTGGCTTTAAATAATACTTTTAGCTTATCAATTCTTCGTTAATGAAAATACATTTATTATTTGCTGCTTTTTATTGGTGGGGTGTTAATAAGTGATTTGATAAACTATTTGTTATGGAGCTTACTATGTATCAAAGGAAGATAAACCCTAAAGCAATAATACCCTTTGCACTCTCATTTACCGCAGCGCAGTTGGTTTGCGCTGGATTGGCGAGTGCAAAAAACTATGAACTGAATTATATAGATGTTAATGGTGGTCAGGAAGGGATCATCATTCGGGATACGATTGCTGATGATAAAAACTATGATATCACGGTAAATATTGATAACCCTGTGCGAGGTGAAGGTAATGGCCTTGAGGTGAAGATTGGCAGTATCACCAAAGACCAGGCGGGAGAGTATCAAATTGGTAATTACAACGTTAATATCAGCGGAACTACGCAACAGGAACACCGCGCCGGGCTGGCCTTTTTTGGCTTATCCGCCGAAGGTCAGGGCACCAACGTCAAAGTTGATAACTTTAGCCTGAAAAATACTTTCTTAATTGGCTCTAAGTATACCCATAATAATACTGCGTTGTATGCGGGAAGCGGTGCGGATATCACTGTAAACGGCAATGCGTACATTCGTTCAGAGGTCGAACACACCAACGAGGGGGAAGACGCCACGCTGGCAAATAATGGAATCTATGCGCGCGGTGCAGGTTCAACTATTACGGCGAACGGTGGCGATGTTTATATTAATACTTACGCCAGTAATTTTAAAGAACTGCTGGAGAACAACAGCGGTTATCCTGATGGTTCATCAAAAAGCGATGCGGTCAGCGCTAAAGATGGTGGCGTCGTTAATATTAATCAGTCGGGTGAGAACAAGGTTAATTTGTTAGGAAATATCGACTTCGGCGATAAGTTATATACTCACACCAGTCAGATGAATATTATCCTCAATGGTGCAGAGTCATTCTGGCATGGGCATGAAGCGAATTACCTGGACACCGCCAGCGGTAAATGGGCGGGAGATTTGAATCTGACGCTGACGAATCATGCCTACTGGATCCCGGATGGCAAAGACGCTCAGATAAGCGCCATTACGTTGCAAGACGGCGGGACGGTAAACCTGCACGGTTTTAACCTGCATACCAATCAGAGTATCAACGAAACGGTGAAAATTCACGATCTGAAAGGCAACAACGGTATTTTCCTGATTGATGTAAACACCAATAAAACCGATGAGCAGCGGCGTAATGGTAGCGACTTTATCGAAGTCGTTAAGAGCAGCACCGGGGGAACTCATGCCATTGAGGCGTTAAATATTAATAAGCTCAGCGATCTGCAAGACGATATCTGGGTTGCCGATGCTGCCAGCAATGTGACGTTCGAAGCGTACGATAAAGTCGATATCACTAACGAGTATGTATATGACTATAAACCGCTACTGCGTTCTGATATTCGGGAAGGCGATCCGGCAAGTCAGTATGGCACAAACTGGTATATCACGGGGGTTTCAACGAAAGCCAGTGCGGTGAGCAACACCGCGATTGCCAATGCCGGGTTAAACTACGCGGCGGCCACCGCTCGTCTCGAAATCGACAGCCTGAATAAGCGTTTAGGGGAATTACGCCAGAATCAGCAGCAAAATGGTCTGTGGATACGCTACAAAGGTGGCGAAATGGAAAGCGATAATGGCAGCTATTTCAAAAACCTGTATAGCTTCTGGCAGCTTGGCTATGACAATAAAGAGGAAAGTGAACACTCAGTCTGGACGCGAGGCATTGCGGCGCATTACATGAGAGGTAACGCTGATTTTACTTATGGCACGGGTGATAACAAGAGCTACGGTGGTTCACTTTATGCTGCATGGAATCGTCCGGAGAAACAGGACTACCTGGATCTGGTGCTGAAATATAGCCGCCATGAGAGTGATTTTAACTACCGAAATGTGTACGGCAACACGGGGATGGCGGATAGCAGCACGTGGTCAATCAGCGCCAGCGCAGAATACGGTCGTGAGTTTAGTCTGGGAGAGTCCTCTTTCATCGAACCGCAAGCGCAACTCGTGTATACCCGATTGGATGAAGCGCGTTATACCACCAGCAGTGGGCTACGGGTACGTCAGAATGATATCGACAGCGTGATTGGTCGTGTCGGATTGCGCGGAGGTTATCGCTTTGAGGAACGCCCGGATAGCGACATTTATGTGAAGCTGGATCTGCTGCATGAGTTTGCCGGCGATCGTGATGTCACTGTGTGGGGTAAAGACGCGTCCATGACGGTCCGTGAGGGAGGTAGCGACTCGTGGATTAACTACGGTATTGGAACCAATATTCATCTTACTCAGAACAATAATTCCCGACTGTACGTTGACCTGGAAAGATCGGCTGGAGGCGACATTGATATGAACTGGCAGGTGAACGCAGGGTTCCGGATGGAGTGGTAAGCGGTTACCGGAACGTCAGTAAAATCGTTATCGCTTAAAACCGTGTCCGACCGGGTATAATCTGGTCGGACACACTGCTGTTATCAATTCAACACCATCGGCCAGTCTGGCGGAGTATGGCTCATCACGTCGAGCATCACAGATTCGATGTTATTCCAGATAGTGGATACATCTACCAGGGTGATACCGAGTAATCCGGTTGCAAACCAGCAGGCAAAAACAAGTCCTAAACCGCTGCTGATAACGGCCAGTCCAACATAATCTGATTTACGAAAACGAATATTGAGCGTACTGGCTAAAAACATCAGTACTGCGCTGAGCAGTTGCCACCGCAGAAGAACTACGCCAGTTGTTATTGTTGCCATGAAAAACGTCCTCAGAAAGTCTTGATGCCCAGGACAGCGCGGGGTTATTCACAGAGGGTGTGGTACTCTGGCTATCGACGGGCAATAACATGAATGAAACAATGTTTCTGTTACATTATTTCTGTGAACTATATCACATTTGCTCGTTTGTTCACCAGTATCTGACGTTATTTTTGCCGGTTTTTATCCATGGTAATTGTATGGTTATCTTGATTCATAAACGAATAATAAATTATGCGTTATGTAAGATGCATTCATGTTACTTGTTTTCTTTATCCGAAATTAATCGTTAAAAAAGTTAATGTGTTTTATACGTGCCGCCAGTATAACGCGTGTAAAACATTACTCTTTCTTGATAATGATGTTGCAAAATAAGCGTAACTTTAAGTTTGCCTTACGGGAAAATAATATCATCATCCACTATTATCAGACTTTTACATAGAGACGTCTGTTGATAATGTTGATAGATTCATGCAACTTAACCAGTTGGTGTTTATAGCATCCTGCCTTGATGGGTACTGGCATATACGAAACAGGGAAATAGGGCTGACATGAATCTCAGTGCGCAAAGCAAGATGCTGAAGCTCCTCGGCACGCTCACGGTGGTATTGCTCCCCGTGGTGCTGGCGCTATGGTTTGCTCATATCCGGGCGATGTCCGAAACCCGCACTCAGCTCCACTCATTTGCTCAACTGGTGTTAAATAAAACGGAACTGGTGATCCAGCAAGCTGATTTAGCGCGTGATATGGCTCAGCTGTATCAGGGTAAGATGTGTACCCCTGCCCATCAGAAAAGTATGCTGAATATTATTCGCGGGCGTTTATATATCAGCGAGCTAATTTATGCACAAGATGATCGTTTTTTGTGCTCTACGTCGATGGCACCGTCAGTTCCCTATATTATGCCAACCGCTGACTATAAACGTACGCCGGACGTTTCGATCTATTACTATCGCGATACGCCTTTTTTCTCTGGCTACAACATGACGTATATGCAAAGAGGAAACTACGTCGTTGTCATTAACCCATTATCTTACAGCGAAGTCATGTCAGACGACCCTGGCCTATTGTGGGGCGTCTATGACACGATAACGGATACTTTCTTCTCCGCCAGCAATCAGGCGCATGTTAAGCAATTTCTGCCGCTGGTGCGCGGTAAAGCCTCTACCTTCCAACTGGACGATCGGTTCTATACCATCGTTCGTTCTGAGAAGCGCCCGATCGCGATTATTGTTTCGACGACCCGCGATCGCGTCCATCAAAATTTCTATCACGAAGCCGCACTCACGATCCCTTTTGGGGTGATCTGCAGCATTCTGATGCTGTTGATGTGGTGGCGTACACGCCAGCAGTACCATTCCCCTCGTCGTTTGTTAAGGCGTGCGCTGGAAAAACGCCAGCTACGCCTGCATTACCAGCCGATCATCGATATCAAGAATGGTCAATGTGTGGGGGCCGAGGCGCTGATGCGTTGGCCAGGTTGCAAAGGCGAGGTTATGAGCCCGACGGAATTTATTCCGCTGGCTGAAAAAGAAGGCATGATTGAAAGGATCACGGATTACGTGGTCGAAGAAGTGTTCAATGATTTAGGGTATTTTCTTTCAGCGCATCCCCAGATTTATATCTCAATTAACCTCTCTGCTTCTGATTTCCATTCATCCCGACTGATTGCCCTGATCGCTGAGAAAGCGCGTGATTACTCAGTCGCTGCCCAGCAAATTAAGGTCGAAGTGACGGAGCGTGGATTTATTGATGTGCATAAAATGACCCCGGTAATCCAGGCATTCCGTCAGGCCGGTTATGAAGTGGCATTTGATGATTTTGGGACGGGATATTCCAATCTGCACAATCTGGCGGCACTGAACGTGGATATCCTGAAGATTGATAAATCTTTTATTAGTACGCTGGCGACCAACAGTACCAGCCACCTGATTGCCGAACATATCATCGAAATGGCGCAAAGCTTACATCTGAAGACAATTGCTGAAGGGGTGGAAACGGCAGATCAAATGGAATGGCTGCTTGAACGTGGCGTTCAGTATTGTCAGGGGTGGTATTTTGCGAAAGCGTTACCGCCGCAGGAGTTTATGCTCTGGCTACAGCGCTCGCCCGCCATACTGACGCAGAGCGGGCAATAATCCTACAGGCGATGACGGTAGTCGCTGGGTGTACGATCAAACTCGCGGCGGAACACGCGTGAGAACGTTTGTTGCGACACATAGCCGAGATCCATCGCAATATCGAAAATAGGTCGTTCGGTCGTCCGTAGTTCCACGGCGGCTAACAAAAGTCGGCGCTGGCGGATATAGTCACCCAACGTCTGACGCATCACCGTGCGGAACATCCTCTGTAAATACCACTTCGAGTAACCTGATTTTTTCGCCACCGCCTCAATGTTCAGCGGTTGATCGATATGTTCATCAATCCATTCAATAAGGGTCTGAATTATCTGCTGATGGGACATAGGGCTGCCTCTTTCTCAGTATTCGATTCGTCGTTTTGTCTGTGGGCGAGTATAATTCCTCAAGTTAACTTGAGGTAAAGCGATTTATGGAAAAGAAATTACCCCGGATAAAAGCGCTGCTCACGCCAGGTGAAGTCGCAAAACGTAGCGGTGTCGCGGTATCAACTCTGCACTTCTATGAAAGCAAAGGGTTAATCAGCAGCATGCGCAACAGCGGCAATCAGCGTCGATACAAACGTGATGTGTTGCGTTATGTCGCGATTATCAAGATTGCCCAGCGTATCGGTATACCACTGGCGACGATTGGCGACGCGCTAGGGGTATTACCCGAAGGACATTCGCTCAGCGCCAAAGAGTGGAAACAGCTCTCGTCGCAATGGCGTGAAGAACTGGACCGGCGTATTCATACCCTGGTGGCGTTGCGTGATGAACTGGATGGATGCATTGGTTGCGGTTGTTTGTCGCGTAGTGATTGCCCGTTGCGTAACCCAGGCGACCAGCTTGGTGAGCAGGGGACCGGGGCGCGCCTGCTGGAAGATGATTGATGGGTTTAAATACGGGTATAAAACTAAAGCGCCACAGAGGGCGCTTTAGTTTGGTTCCGGTCTTCGTCTTTCACTCTATCCCGCTGGTTCACGGGAGGGTTTCCCCCGACATCAACACCCCTCAGTCGAGCACATTAGGGGAGGTTCCGGCTTGTGTTGATAAGGTAAGTGTATGCCACCCCCGTCTATTTGCCAGTCGATTGATGGTTTTTTAGCCGAAAAATTTTCCGCATCTTCATTCGTTTTTTTGCGCGAATTAACGTGAAAGATTACCGCTGGGGTTGTAATAACTGCGCGAAATTTGTTGCCAGATTGCGCATTGACGATAACGTTTGCGCATCGACTGGCTATTTCTTGTGCGTTATAAGAAGAAATGAGTAAAAAGCGGCAAAGTTCAGTTGAAAACCAGTACATGATCGCTAGATAATCGTTTGCTTTTTTTTACCACCCGTTTTTATGCGCGGAGCTAAACGTTTGCTTTTTTGCGACACCCCTACTGACGCAAACCTGGCACAGGGAGAAAACGTTAAGCAGGCAGTGGATTGTCCAGCACGCATAATGACGAAAAATAAACTCTCAGGGGATGTTTTCTATGTCTACGCCTTCAGCGCGTACCGGCGGTTCACTCGACGCCTGGTTTAAAATTTCGCACCGTGGCAGTACCGTTCGACAGGAAGTCGTTGCCGGATTAACGACGTTTCTGGCGATGGTCTACTCTGTTATCGTGGTTCCAGGAATGCTGGGTAAAGCCGGTTTCCCGCCAGCTGCTGTATTTGTGGCAACCTGCCTGGTAGCCGGTGTCGGCTCTATTGTGATGGGTCTGTGGGCAAACCTGCCGCTGGCGATTGGTTGCGCCATTTCTTTGACGGCGTTTACCGCATTCAGCCTGGTGCTGGGGCAGCATATTAGCGTGCCTGTTGCGTTGGGCGCGGTGTTTCTGATGGGTGTTCTGTTTACCATCATTTCCGCGACAGGTATTCGTAGCTGGATCCTGCGCAATCTGCCACAGGGCGTTGCGCACGGTACGGGTATTGGTATCGGCCTGTTCCTGCTGCTGATTGCGGCAAACGGTGTTGGTCTGGTCATTAAGAACCCGCTGGATGGCCTGCCGGTTGCGCTGGGTGACTTCGACACCTTCCCGGTCATTATGTCGCTGATTGGTCTGGCGGTGATTATCGGCCTCGAAAAACTGAAAGTACCGGGTGGCATCCTGCTGACTATTATCGGTATTTCCGTTGTTGGCCTGATTTTCGATCCGGCCGTGCATTTCTCCGGTATTTTTGCCATGCCGTCTCTGAGCGACGAAAACGGCAACTCGCTGATCGGCAGCCTGGACATTATGGGCGCACTGAATCCTGTCGTTCTGCCGAGCGTGCTGGCGCTGGTCATGACCGCCGTCTTCGATGCGACCGGAACCATCCGCGCGGTTGCGGGCCAGGCGAATCTGCTGGATAAAGACGGTCAGATTATTGATGGCGGCAAAGCGTTAACGACTGACTCCCTGAGCAGCGTGTTCTCTGGTCTGGTGGGCGCTGCTCCGGCGGCGGTTTACATTGAATCTGCAGCGGGTACCGCGGCAGGGGGTAAAACCGGTCTGACGGCGATCACCGTAGGTGTTCTGTTCCTGCTGATCCTGTTCCTTTCTCCGCTCTCTTACCTTGTTCCTGCTTACGCAACGGCACCGGCGCTGATGTATGTTGGTTTGCTGATGCTGAGCAACGTGGCGAAAATCGACTTTACCGACTTCGTCGACGCGATGGCGGGACTGATTACCGCTGTCTTTATCGTGCTGACCTGTAATATCGTGACCGGCATTATGATCGGTTTTGCCACTCTGGTTATTGGCCGTATTGTTTCCGGCGAATGGCGAAAACTGAATATCGGAACGGTGGTGATTGCCGTGGCGCTGGTTGCATTCTATGCAGGCGGTTGGGCTATTTAATTCCGATACGCTCTTGATCCTGAAAACGGGTGGCTTTTGCCGCCCGTTTTTATTTTCAGAACACACTCGTTGTCTTTTGCGTTACTCTCGAGTAGATAGAATTGAGGCACGACGCCTCTCACCACTAATCATAAGAAACATCGCAAACAGGGAACGCATGGAAATCTTTTTCACCATACTCATCATGACCCTTGTGGTCTCGCTGTCGGGGGTATTTACTCGCGTATTGCCCTTCCAACTCCCTTTACCCCTTATGCAGATCGCCATCGGCGCCTTGCTGGCGTGGCCGACGTTTGGTTTGCATGTGGAATTCGATCCTGAGCTGTTTTTGGTGCTGTTCATCCCGCCGCTGCTGTTTGCCGATGGCTGGAAGACGCCAACGCGTGAGTTTCTGGAGCACGGACGAGAGATCTTCGGTCTGGCACTGGCGCTCGTACTGGTTACGGTGGTCGGCATTGGTTTTATGATTTATTGGCTGGTCCCGGGGATTCCGCTGATCCCCGCTTTTGCGCTGGCCGCAGTGTTATCGCCAACCGATGCCGTTGCCCTTTCTGGCATTGTAGGCGAGGGGCGTATACCGAAGAAAATCATGGGCATCCTGCAGGGCGAAGCGTTGATGAACGATGCGTCTGGCCTGGTATCGCTGAAATTTGCTGTGGCCGTGGCAATGGGAACGATGGTGTTTACCGTTGGTGGTGCGACGGTTGAGTTCTTTAAGGTAGCGATTGGCGGCATCCTGGCGGGTTTTGTCGTCAGCTGGTTGTATGGACGCTCTCTGCGCTTTCTTAGCCGCTGGGGCGGCGATGAGCCGGCAACGCAAATTGTTCTGCTGTTCCTGCTGCCGTTTGCTTCTTACCTGATTGCCGAACACATTGGTGTTTCCGGGATCCTCGCGGCGGTCGCAGCCGGGATGACGATAACCCGTTCAGGCGTAATGCGTCGTGCGCCATTGGCGATGCGCTTACGTGCTAACAGCACCTGGGCAATGCTGGAGTTCGTCTTTAACGGTATGGTCTTCCTGCTGTTAGGGCTGCAATTACCGGGGATTCTGGAGTCTTCTCTGGTGGCGGCAGAAGCCGATCCGAACGTTGAAACCTGGATGCTGTTTACCGATATCGTGCTGATTTACGTAGCGCTGATGCTGGTGCGTTTTGGCTGGCTGTGGACGATGAAAAAATTCAGTCTGCGCTTCCTGAAGAAAAAGCCGATGGAGTTTGGCTCATGGACAACGCGTGAAATCCTGATCGCCTCCTTTGCGGGGGTTCGCGGGGCGATTACGCTTGCTGGTGTGCTCTCTATCCCGCTGCTGTTGCCGGATGGTAGCGGCTTCCCGGCGCGCTACGAGCTAGTATTCCTTGCCGCGGGCGTGATCCTGTTCTCGCTGTTTGTCGGTGTAGTGATGCTACCGATTCTGCTGCAACACCTGGAAGTGGCAGATCACTCGCAGCAACTGAAAGAAGAGCGGATAGCCCGCGCTGCGACGGCGGAAGTCGCGATTGTTGCTATCCAGAAAATGGAAGAGCGTCTGGCGGCGGACAGCGAAGAGAATATTGATAATCAACTGCTGACCGAAGTGAGCTCTCGTGTAATCGGTAACCTGCGCCGTCGCGTCGATGGACGTAACGATGTGGAAAGCTCATTACAGGAAGAGAACCTCGAGCGACGTTTCCGCCTGGCGGCATTGCGTTCAGAACGTGCAGAGCTTTATCACCTGCGCGCCACGCGCGAAATCAGCAATGAAACGCTGCAGAAACTGTTGCACGATCTGGACTTGCTGGAAGCGTTGCTGATCGAGAACCAATAAACGGTTGTGCCGGATGCGCTACGCTTATCAGGCCTACGGAATCGAATTGTAGGCCGGGTAAGGCGTTTACGTCGCATCCGGCACTTACGATTCTTGCGTTAACCAAAACCCTTCGCAGCATGTCAGCCACGCCTGAGCGCTGTGCGACAGATACACGCCTTCACGCCAAATCATGCCCAGTTGCCAGCGTAAATCGCTCTCCAGCGGGATCCAGCGCAGCGTCTGTTTATCCAGTCGTTGGCAAATTGGCTCCGGTAAAATAGCGATACCGACGCCGGCTTGCACCATGGCCGCCAGAAAATCCCACTGCCCGCTGCGTACTGCGATGCGCGGCTTGACGTTGTGCTGGCTAAACAGTTCAAGCAGCTGGCGACTCAAGGCGAAATCTTCGTTATAGATCAGCAGCGGATGCTCCGCTAACGCTTCGGGGGAAATGGACTCACACGTTGTCCACTGACCGGAGCGGGGGACCAGCACGCAGAGCGGATGACTGAAAAGCGGTAAGGTTGCCAGTCCACTCTCTTCCTCGACCGGAAGGGCCGTCATGGCGACATCCAAATCACCGCTCATGACTGCCTGTTGGACGGTTAAGCCACCAAACTCCGATATTTTAAGCTCAACGCCGGGATAACGCTGGCGAAACAGGCTGATGGGACCTGCCATCAACATACCGACCATTGGCGGGATACCAAGGCGCAATAGCCCTTTGTTCAGATGGTTAATGTCGCTAAGTTCGGCTTCAAGCTGGCGAAACTCGGCCAAAATCGCCAGACCGCGCTCAAAAACAACCTGTCCGGTGTCGGTTAACAACAATCGCCGCCCGTCGCGGATGAGCAACGTGCAATTAAGCTCGTCTTCAAGGTTCTTCAACATCTTGCTGATGGTGGGCTGGGTGACAAAAAGTTTCTCCGCTGCGCGGGTAAAGCTCTGCTGACGAACCACCTCAACAAAATATCGCAGCGTTCTGATATCCATGATTATTCCTTAAGACTATGCCTGCAATGAGTTTAATTCATTTCAGTCCTGGACGGGGGCTCTCTATACTGGCGCTCTCTATTTTTTAAGGACATACCCTCATGGCTGTGGCGATAAGCCGCGTGACGCCTGCTGTTATTCATCGACTCCAGATCCCCGTTCAGGTTCTGTTGTACGCAGGTCTCTTTGTATTTGCTCAATATCTTGTCTCCTGGCTGCATCTGCCGCTTCCTGCCAACCTGGTAGGGATGGTGCTGATGCTGGCGTTAATTGTCTGCCGGGTTATCCCGCTGAACTGGATTCGCGCAGGTGCTCGCTGGTTACTGGCTGAAATGCTGCTGTTTTTTGTCCCGGCGGTGGTCGCCGTTGTGAACTACACGCAGCTGTTGCTGGTTGATGGCTGGCGTATATTTGCCGTCATTGCGATCAGTACGCTGATGGTGCTCGGCGCAACGGCGTGGGTGGTGGATAAAGTGTATCGCTATGAAATGAGCAGGCTAAACCGTGAGTAATTTCCAGCTAAGCGTGTTGTGTCTGGTGATTACGCTGGGTATCTACTTTGCTAATAAGCGTTTATATCGCCGTTTTCGTAAATTACCCCTGATGCCATTAGTTCTCACCCCGGCCCTGCTGGTGCTGATGCTAGTCTTCGGCCATATCTCCTGGCAAAACTATATTGGTGAATCGCACTGGTTGCTGTGGCTGTTAGGACCGGCGACCATCGCCTTTGCCGTTCCGGTGTATGACAACCTTGCCGTGATTAAGCGTCACTGGATGTCGCTGACGGCGGGCGTGGTAACGGCAACGCTGGTGGCCGTGACCAGTTCCGTGTGGCTGGCGCGCCTGTTTATGTTGCCTGATGAGATCCAACGCAGTCTGGCGGTGCGTTCCGTCACCACGCCATTTGCGCTGGCGGCGGCAGAGCCGTTGGGCGGGCAACCGGACCTGGTGGCCCTGTTCGTGGTGGTGACCGGCGTATTCGGCATGGCGGTCGGCGATGTGCTGTTTTTACGGCTTTCCATTCGTGAAGGAATGGCGAAAGGCGCAGGATTTGGCGCCGCATCGCATGGCGCAGGCACGGCGCGCTCTTATGAGCTTGGTCAGCAGGAGGGCGTGGTTGCCAGTCTGGTAATGATGCTTTCCGGTGTGGTGATGGTGCTGGTGGCACCGTTGGTGGCGAGGCTGATGTTCTGAGAAAAGATATAATCCTCCGGCCCGAAAGCCGGAGGAGAAGGGAGGTTAGTGTGCACGACCTTGTTCTACGCCGTACCCGGTTTGGGAACGGATGAACTGAGCACGGAACTGCTCGCGTTCGCGGTTGCCTTCTTCTGAGTTGTCGGTCGCAGAGAAGAACCAGATACCGAGGAACGCGACGCTGATGGAGAACAGCGCCGGATATTCATACGGGAAAATGGCTTTTTCGTGACCGAGAATCTGGACCCAAATGGTTGGGCCGAGAATCATCAGCACCACCGCCGTCAGCAGACCTAACCAGCCGCCCAGCATTGCGCCACGGGTGGTCAGACGCGACCAGTACATGGAAAGCAGGATGATCGGGAAGTTGCAGCTGGCCGCGATGGCGAACGCCAGACCCACCATGAAGGCGATGTTCTGATTCTCAAACAGCACGCCCAGCAGAATGGCAATCACGCCCAGCACCAGTACGGTGATTTTTGACACTTTCAGTTCTTCACGTTCGGTTGCGCCTTTGCGGAACACGTTGGCGTACAGGTCGTGAGAAACTGCTGAAGCGCCCGCCAGCGTCAGCCCGGCAACCACCGCCAGGATGGTGGCAAACGCCACTGCAGAGATGAAGCCGAGGAACAGGTTACCGCCCACCGCATTCGCCAGGTGAACCGCCGCCATATTGTTACCACCGATCAGTGCGCCTGCAGCATCTTTGTACTCTGGGTTAGCACCTACCAGCATGATCGCGCCAAAGCCGATGATAAAGGTCAGGATGTAGAAATAACCCATAAAGCCGGTGGCATAGAATACGCTCTTACGCGCTTCGCGGGCATCGCTGACCGTGAAGAAACGCATCAGAATATGCGGCAAACCTGCTGTACCGAACATCAATCCAAGACCTAACGACAGGGCGGATATTGGATCTTTTACCAGACCGCCCGGGCTCATAATCGCGGAGCCTTTCGGGTGTACCGCCATCGCTTCGGTGAACAAGTTGTTGAAGCTGAAGCCGACGTGCTTCATTACCATGAAGGCCATAAAGCTGGCGCCGAACAGCAGCAGAACGGCTTTGATGATCTGTACCCATGTGGTTGCCAGCATGCCGCCGAACAGCACGTACATCATCATCAGTACGCCAACCAGCACGACGGCGATGTGATAGTTCAGACCAAACAGCAGCTCAATCAGCTTACCTGCGCCGACCATCTGGGCGATCAGATACAGCGCGACCACCACCAGGGAACCGCAGGCCGACAGAATACGGATTGGCCCTTGCTTCAGACGATAAGACGCAACGTCTGCAAAGGTGTAACGACCGAGGTTACGCAAACGCTCAGCAATCAGGAACAGGATAATTGGCCAGCCGACCAGGAAGCCGAGCGAGTAAATCAGCCCGTCATAACCGGAGGTAAATACCAGCGCGGAAATTCCAAGGAACGATGCCGCCGACATATAGTCGCCCGCAATCGCCAGCCCGTTCTGGAAACCGGTGATGTTACCGCCGGCGGTGTAGTAGTCATTACGCGAACGTACGCGCTTAGACGCCCAGTAAGTAATACCGAGCGTAAAGATGACGAAAATCAAGAACATAATAATCGCCTGCCAGTTGGTTGGCTGGCGTTGAACTGCACCGCTAATAGCATCCGCCGCATTTGCGGCGAAGGGCAGCGTGGCGGCAAGCGCCGTCAGGACTCTCTTCATGATGCTTTAACCTCGTGCAGAACTGCATTGTTCAGGCGATCGAATTCACCGTTTGCCCGCCAGATATAGATCCCGGTCAGGATGAAGGAGATGAGGATCACGCCGACCCCAATCGGAATACCCCGGGTGACGCTGGTTCCCGCGTGTAGCGGCGTGCCCAGCCAGCCAGGCGCAAAGGCAATCAGTAAAATAAAGCTGATATAAACTGCCAGCATGATGATGGACAGAATGGTGGCAAACCGTTGCCGTTTTTCAACTAATTCCCTGAAACGCGCACTGTCTTCTATCCGCTGATAAATATTGTCATTCATCACAGAGTCTCCAGAGGTTCCCCCTTCGTCTTTCACGCAGCAGGCATGACCTGACTGCTGCCGCAGCCCTGCAACGCGAAATCCTTTGGGGGAGGGTTTTTATATTTCCCTCCCGGTCAGGGGAGGGGTAGGGATAGGATTTGTAGGCCCGATAAGCTGCGCGCCATCGGGCATTTCACAGTTATGGTTATGATGGCATTGCGATGGCCTGCTTCTCTTCGAGCAGTTTCTCTACCACGCCAGGATCGGCGAGGGTCGAGGTATCGCCCAGATTGCTGGTATCGCCCGCCGCGATTTTACGCAGAATACGGCGCATGATTTTGCCGGAGCGGGTTTTCGGCAGTGAGTCGGTCCAGTGCAGCACGTCTGGCGTTGCCAGCGGGCCAATTTCTTTACGCACCCAGTTGCGAACCTCGGCGTACAACTCAGGTGACGGCTCTTCACCGTGATTCAGCGTGACGTAGGCGTAGATCGCCTGGCCTTTAATATTATGTGGGATACCGACCACTGCGGCTTCGGCAATCTTCGGATGCGACACCAGCGCCGATTCGATTTCAGCCGTTCCCAGACGGTGACCGGAGACGTTCAGCACATCGTCCACACGACCGGTGATCCAGTAATAGCCATCTTCGTCACGGCGCGCGCCGTCGCCGCTGAAGTACATATTCTTGAAGGTAGAGAAGTAGGTTTGCTCAAAGCGTTCGTGATCGCCAAACAGCGTTCTCGCCTGGCCCGGCCATGAGTCGGTAATCACTAGGTTGCCTTCGGTCGCGCCTTCCAGCGGATTACCCTCGTTATCGACAATCGCAGGCTGTACGCCAAAGAACGGACGGGTGGCGGAACCGGCTTTCAGCTCGGTGGCGCCCGGCAGCGGGGTGATCATGAATCCACCGGTTTCAGTCTGCCACCAGGTATCAACGACCGGACATTTTTCGTTGCCAATTTTCTTCCAGTACCACTCCCATGCTTCCGGGTTAATCGGCTCGCCAACGGAACCCAAAATGCGTAGCGATGAACGGTTAGTGCCTTCAATCGCCTTATCACCTTCTGCCATCAGGGCGCGGATAGCCGTTGGCGCAGTATAGAGGATTGTGACCTGGTGCTTGTCCACGACCTGTGACATACGCGCCGGGGTCGGCCAGTTAGGTACGCCTTCAAACATCAGCGTGGTGGCACCGCAGGCCAGCGGACCGTACAGCAAATAGCTGTGGCCGGTAACCCAACCCACATCAGCAGTACACCAGTAGATATCGTCCTGATGGTAATCAAACACATACTTAAAGGTCGTTGCCGCGTAAACCAGATATCCCCCCGTGGTGTGCAGCACGCCTTTTGGCTTACCGGTTGAACCAGAGGTATACAGGATAAACAGCGGATCTTCCGCGTTCATTTCTTCCGGCTGATGTTCAGGGCTGGCTTTTTCTATAAGATCGGACCACCACAGGTCACGGCCTTCCTGCCATTCCGTTTTTCCACCGGTTCGTTTGAGGACGACCACATGCTCCACGGTCTTCACGTTCGGGTTTTTCAGCGCATCATCGACGTTCTTTTTCAGCGGGATGCTGCGTCCGGCGCGCACGCCTTCATCAGCGGTGATCACCAGGCGTGAATTGGAGTCGATAATACGTCCGGCGACGGCCTCCGGTGAGAACCCACCGAAGATGACCGAATGCACCGCGCCAATGCGGGCGCAGGCCAGCATGGCCACCGCAGCTTCCGGCACCATCGGCATATAGATCGCTACCACATCGCCTTTTTTAATGCCTAAATCCAGCAATGTATTGGCGAAACGACAAACATCGCGATGCAGTTCGCGATAGGTAATGTTTTTACTTTGGCTGGCGTCATCGCCTTCCCAGATGATGGCGGTACGATCGCCGTTTTCCTGCAGATGGCGGTCAAGGCAGTTTGCCGCCAGGTTCAGCGTGCCGTCTTCGTACCATTTAATCGACACGTTGCCGGGTGCAAAAGAGGTGTTCTTTACCTGGCTGTATGGCGTGATCCAATCAAGAATTTTTCCCTGCTCGCCCCAAAATGTGTCGGGATCGGTAATGGACTGTTGGTATTTCGCTTCGTACTGCTCCGGGTTTATCAGGCAACGGTCCGCAATGTTTGCGGGAATAGCGTGTTTGTGTATTTGGCTCATGGCTTTTGTTCTCCTTGTAGGATGTTAATAATATGTCGCACAAACGTTAAATGTAGGGGCTTTGCGAGTTTTGTTTAGTATTTGGGCGACAGATCACGCAATAACCGAATTGTGCAAATTAGCGGCAAACTGAATTTTGAAGAGAACTAGCAAAAATTGATTAAATCTCGCGATAACATGCGGTTATATAGAGAGTTTTGAAAAGGTGATCTGTGTCGGGTATAGACAAAAGAGTGAGGGATTAGAAGGGGTAAATAACTCTAAAGTGTTATTTTACATACACTTACAATTGATTAAAAACAACATTTCTTGTGGGGTTTCTTGTTACAAATAGGGTGGAGCAATGTCATGACAGTATTCGTGTGGTTGCTGTTATGGAAAACAATAAAAGAACCGCCATTGCAGATAATGGCGTCATCTGGATGAGACCCCTATGGCAAGGATAAAATCACGCGTACGCCGTTTCTTCAGCCTGTTAGTACCTTTATTATTTATCTCTGCAGTTCACGCTGAACAAACCCCCGTACCCGCAAAAACCGTCACCGTTGAAGCGAAGAATGAAGTCTTCGCCCCTCAGCATCCCGATCAATATCTCTCCTGGAAAGCCACGTCTGAGCAATCAGCCCGTGAAGATGCGCTGGCAGAAGATCCGCGTCTGGTGATCCTGTGGGCGGGATATCCCTTCTCGCGCGATTACAACAAACCGCGCGGGCACGCGTATGCCGTGACCGATGTCCGTGAAACCTTACGTACCGGTGCACCCAAAACGGCAGAAGATGGTCCGTTGCCGATGGCCTGCTGGAGCTGTAAAAGCCCGGATGTGGCGCGTCTGATCCAGAAAGACGGTGAAGATGGCTACTTCCACGGTAAATGGGCGCGCGGCGGTCCTGAAATTGTTAACAATCTTGGCTGCGGAGATTGCCATAACACCGCGTCACCAGACTTTGCCAAAGGCAAGCCAGAACTGACGCTGTCGCGCCCTTATGCTGAACGCGCGATGGAAACCATCGGCAAACCGTTTGAGAAAGCCGGTCGCTTCGATCAGCAATCCATGGTCTGCGGCCAGTGCCACGTGGAGTACTACTTCGACGGTAAAAACAAAGCCGTTAAGTTCCCGTGGGACGACGGCATGAAAGTCGAGAACATGGAGAAATACTACGACACCATCGCCTTCTCTGACTGGACCAACTCCCTGTCTAAAACCCCAATGCTGAAAGCGCAGCACCCGGAGTATGAAACCTGGAGCGCAGGCATTCACGGCAAGAACAACGTGACCTGTATCGACTGCCACATGCCGAAAGTGCAGAACGCGGAAGGCAAGATCTACACCGACCATAAGATTGGGAATCCGTTCGATAACTTCGCTCAGACCTGTGCGAACTGCCACACCCAGGACAAAGCGTCCCTGCAAAAAGTGGTCGCCGAGCGTAAACAGGCCATTCATGACCTGAAAATCAAGGTTGAAGATCAACTGGTACATGCCCATTTCGAAGCGAAAGCAGCATGGGATGCGGGCGCAACGGAAGCGGAAATGAAGCCGATTCTGGAAGACATTCGCCACGCGCAATGGCGTTGGGACCTGTCTATCGCCTCACACGGTATTCACATGCACGCGCCGGAAGAAGGCCTGCGGATGCTGGGTAGCGCCATGGATAAAGCTGCCGATGCGCGTACCAAACTGGTCCGTCTGCTGGCGACCAAAGGCATCACGCATGAAATCCCGTTACCGGATATCTCTACCAAAGAGAAAGCCCAGGCGGCGATTGGTCTGAACATGCAGCAAATCAATGCTGAGAAGCAGGACTTCATCAAAACGGTGATTCCGCAGTGGGAAGATCAGGCGCGTAAAAACGGTCTGTTAAGCCAATAACCCCATTTCGCCCCGCAAGGGGCGGATAACTCAACGGAGTGAATATGAGCGTATTACGTTCGTTATTAACTGCTGGGGTGCTGGCGTCAGGCTTGTTATGGAGCCTGAGTGGAATCACTGCCACGCCAACGCCGCAGGAGTCGGATCAACGCTGGACGGTTACCCAACAGCGTAATCCGGATGCCGCCTGTCTGGACTGTCATAAGCCCCATACCGAAGGCATGCATGGTAAGCATGCGGAAGCCATCAACCCGAATAACAAACTGCCTGTCACCTGCACCAATTGTCACGGCCAGCCGTCACGGAACCACCGCGAAGGGGTGAAAGATGTGATGCGCTTTAATGAGCCGATGTACAACGTGGAGCAGCAGAACAGCGTCTGTATGTCCTGTCACCTGCCTGAGCAGTTGCAAAAAGCGTTCTGGCCGCACGATGTCCATGTAACCAAAGTGGCGTGTGCCAGCTGTCACTCACTGCATCCGAAGCAAGACACGATGCAGACGCTGAGCGATAAAGGACGGATCAAGATTTGCGTCGATTGCCACAGCGATCAACGTAACAATCCGAACTTTAACCCGGCGTCGGTTCCGTTGCTTAAGGAGCATCCATGAGTTGCTCTCGTCGCCAGTTTATCACCGGCGTCGGCGCGCTGGTGGCAGTGAGCGGGACGGCGGGACGCGTTGTGGCGAAGACGCTGAACATCAACGGCGTGCGTTACGGTATGGTTCATGATGAGTCTTTATGCATCGGCTGTACGGCCTGCATGGATGCTTGTCGGGAAGTTAACAACGTGCCGGAAGGCGTATCGCGTCTGACGATTATTCGCAGCGAGCCGCAAGGGACATTTCCTGATGTGAAGTATCGCTTCTTCCGTCACTCGTGCCAGCATTGTGACCATGCTCCCTGCGTTGACGTCTGCCCGACGGGAGCATCGTATCGCGATGCCGCCAACGGCATTGTGGATGTGAACCCCGACCTTTGCGTTGGCTGCCAGTACTGTATCGCCGCGTGTCCTTATCGTGTGCGCTTTATCCATCCGGTGAGCAAAACGGCGGATAAATGCGATTTCTGCCGGAAAACCAACCTGAAAGCGGGCAAACAGCCTGCCTGCGTTGAGTCATGTCCGACGAAGGCGCTGACGTTTGGTAATCTGGACGATCCCAACAGCGATATCTCCCGCTTGTTGCAGCAGAAAACCACCTACCGTTACAAGCTGGCGCTGGGCACGAAACCGAAGGTCTACCGCGTTCCCTTTAAATTTGGGGAGGTGAGCCAATGACATCCGCTTCTGCATTTCATTTTGAATCACTGGTGTGGGACTGGCCCATTGCCATCTATCTGTTCCTGATCGGCATTTCCGCCGGACTGGTTACGCTGGCAATTTTGCTACGTCGTTTCCATCCGCAGGCGGGTGGTTCTGACAGCACGCTGCTGCGCACCACGCTGGTGTTAGGGCCGGGGGCGATTATCTTCGGTTTGCTGATTCTGGTGTTCCACCTGACGCGTCCATGGACCTTCTGGAAACTGATGTTCCACTACAGCTTCACTTCGGTGATGTCGATGGGGGTTATGCTGTTCCAGTTGTACATGGTGGTGTTAGTGCTGTGGCTGGCAAAAATCTTTGAAAAAGAGGTGATTGCCCTGCAACAGCGGTTCGTGCCGCGACTGACGATGGTGTCAAAACTCCTGACGCTAATCACGCCGTTCCATCGCGCGCTTGAGACGCTAATGCTGGTGCTGGCGGTTCTGCTCGGGGCGTATACCGGATTCCTGCTGTCGGCGCTGAAATCCTACCCGTTCCTGAATAACCCGATCCTGCCGGTGCTGTTCCTGTTCTCCGGGATCTCCTCCGGTGCGGCAGTGGCACTGATCGCCATGGCGTTACGCCATCGTAGCAACCCACATAGTACGGAAGCGCACTTTGTGCATCGCATGGAAGTCCCGGTCGTATGGCTGGAGGTCTTCCTGCTGGCGGCGTTCTTCGTCGGCCTGGCGCTGGGCGATGACGGCAAAATGCGTGCGCTGGCGGCGGCACTGGGCGGCGGATTCTGGACCTGGTGGTTCTGGCTGGGCGTGGCCGGGCTTGGGCTGATACTGCCGATGCTGCTAAAACCCTGGGCCAATCGCAGTTCGACGTTTCATGGCGTGCTGGCAGTGTGCGGCGCCAGCCTGACCGGCGTACTGCTGCTGCGCTTTTTTATTCTCTATGCGGGTCAGCTAACCGTTGCGTAAGGTGATATCTGGACGTTCTCCTTCCTGAAGCCGGTTTTCTGGCGCTGTTATTAAGCCTCGGGGTCAACGTGTTGACCCCGCTTGCCGTGTTGGTGGGTGTCCGCCAGCGCTGGCAAGGGGTGATGCGCCTGGCATGCGTGGGCGTGTGGACGCAATTTGCCCTGCTGCTACTGGCCTTTGCCATTCTGGTATTCTGCTTTCTGACCAGTGACTTTTCGGTGGTCTACGTTGCCCAGCACAGCTACAGCCTGCTGCCGTGGGGATTAAAACTGGCGGCGGTGTGGGGCGGTCATGAAGGATCGTTGCTGCTGTGGGTGCTGTTTCTTTCCGCCTGGAGCGCGCTGTTTGCTCTTCGCTATCGGCGTGATACCAACGCGCTGTTTCCGCTGACGCTCAGCGTCCTTTCAATGATAACGGCCCTGCTGTTGCTGTTTGTGGTGGTATGGTCCGATCCGTTCGTGCGTATCTTTCCGCCAGCCATTGAAGGGCGCGACCTTAATCCGATGCTGCAACACCTTGGATTAATTCTCCACCCGCCGCTGCTGTACCTGGGTTACGGGGGGTTAATGGTGGCGGCAGGCGTGGCGCTGGCCTCGCTGCTACGTAGTGACTTTAATGCGCAGAGCGCCTGGGTGTGCTGGCGCTGGGCGCTGCCCGGCTGGTGCGCGCTGACGCTGGGGATTATCCTCGGCTCCTGGTGGGCGTACTGCGAGCTGGGTTGGGGCGGCTGGTGGTTCTGGGACCCGGTAGAAAACGCTTCCTTATTACCCTGGCTTTCCGCCAGCGCGTTGCTGCATAGCCTGTATATCACGCGCCAGCGCGGGATCTTCCGCCACTGGTCGCTGCTGCTGGCTATCGTCACGCTGATTTTATCGCTGCTGGGGACGCTGATTGTGCGTTCCGGCATTCTCGTTTCGGTGCATGCTTTCGCGCTGGATAACGTCCGTGCCACGCCGTTGTTTGCGCTGTTTACCGTGTTGAGTCTGGCGTCGCTCGGGCTGTACGCCTGGCGGGGCCAGCAAGTCCGGCAGAATGCGCGTTTTGGCGGTTGGTCACGCGAGATGCTGATTCTGGTTGCGTTGCTGCTCTTTAGTGCGGTGCTGCTGATTGTGCTGATTGGCACGCTCTACCCGATGATTTACGGGCTGTTCGGCTGGGGGCGGCTTTCTGTGGGCGCACCGTACTTTAATCGCGCTACGCTGCCCTTTGGGCTGCTGATGCTGCTGGTTATTGTGCTGGCAACGGTCAGAAGCCGCAACGTGTCTGTACGTTGTCAGCTTCCGGCGCTGCTGGCGCATGCCGGGGTGCTGGTGTTTGCGGCAGGGATCGTCTTTTCCAGCGGGAGCCGTCAGGAGATAAGCCTGAACCTGAGCCCCGGGCAGCAGGTGGAACTGGCGGGCTACGTTTTCCGTTTTGAGCGTCTCGACCTGGAAGCCAAAGGTAACTACACCAGTGAAAAAGCGCAGATCACGCTGTGGCACAATGAGAAACGCATTGGCAGCCTGCAACCTGAAAGGCGCTTCTATGCCGCGCGTCGTCAACAGATGATGGAGCCGGGGATCCGCTGGAATCTGTTACATGACTGGTACGCGGTGATGGGTGAAAAAACCGGACCAGACCGTTATGCCATGCGCTTGTACGTGCAGACCGGCGTGCGTTGGATTTGGGGCGGCGGACTGTTAATGGTCTTTGGCGCGCTGCTGAGCGGATGGCGAGGAAGGAAGCGTGATGCGTAATATCTGCGGTTTTATCGTCCTGTTTTTTATCACTTTCGCCACGCATGCCCAGGTTGTGGACACATGGACGTTTGCCAACCCGCAACAGCAGGAGAAAGCGCTGTCTATTGCCAGCCAGCTGCGCTGCCCGCAGTGCCAAAACCAAAACTTGCTGGAATCCAATGCGCCGGTAGCTGTCAGTATGCGCCACCAGGTTTACAGCATGGTGGCGGAAGGGAAAAGTGAAGCCGAGATAACCACGTGGATGACCGATCGTTACGGTGATTTCGTACGCTATAACCCGCCGTTGAATGAGCAGACGCTGCTGCTGTGGGCGTTGCCGTGCCTGTTGTTGTTACTGGTCGGCGTGGTGGTCTGGCGGGTGAGAAAGCGTCAGCGCGCAGAGGAGGAGGTGCAATGAGTCAGTCCGAACATCCCACAGCGCCGTTACGACCAATGCCCGTGAAGTGGCTGACTGCTGCGGTGGTGCTGATGGTTGTGGCCTGCATCGGCGGTTATCTGTTGACGCCAAAATGGCAGGCGGTGCGGCAGGAACAGGCGCGGTTGGCGGACCCATTACATGCGTTCTCCGATGATAACATTCAGGAAAAACAGCTACTTTCTTTGCAGTCGCAGATTCGTGCTGCTCCACAGGACGGTGTGTTATGGGCGCAACTGGGGGAATATTATCTTTGGCAAAATGCGTATCACAATGCACTGCTGGCCTATGAGCAGGCGCTGCGTTTTCGGGGTGAAAACGCCGAAATCTATTCGGCGCTGGCGACGGTGTTGTACTATCAGGCCGGGCAACATATGACACCGCAAACGCGCGAAATGATAGATAAATCCCTGGCGCTGGACGGTAACGAAGTTACCGCGCTGATGTTGTTAGCCTCAGATGCGTTTATGCAGGCAGACTACGCCCAGGCTATTTCAGTGTGGCAAAAAGTAATGGATTTAAACTCGCCGAGGGTGAATCGTGCGCAGTTGATCGACTCGATTAATATGGCGAAATTATTGCAGAATCGGCAAAAATAAATTTGTTTTTTTGTGATTTGCATCATTTTGCCTGTTTAAAAAACAGGCAATTGAACAAGTGGGCAAAAAAAACTCATGGAAGAACTTCTTCATTTTTTATCAAATAAAAATTCTTTTATAACAAAAAGTTATTCATGATTACCGATATAAACTCGCGTTTTTATGCATAATTTCAGCTAAACCCCCTGTTCTGAAAGGCTTGCGCGAGATAGCGTGCAAATGATAATGATAATAAGCGTTAAAAAACTCTATAAACGAATGCAACACAAATCATACCCTTTCAGTATGTACTGTTCTCGCATTTTTATATGCGGAATAGCGCTCCATCGAGGAAGTCCGTTGTTATGAAAAATTTGAAAGTCAGCCTGGCATGGCAGATCCTCATCGCCATGGTGCTGGGCATTTTGCTGGGGAGTTACCTGCATTACCATAGTGACAGCCGCGAATGGCTGGTGTTAAACCTGTTGCAACCGGCGGGTGATATCTTTATCCACCTGATTAAAATGATTGTCGTGCCGATTGTTATCTCCACGCTGGTTGTGGGTATTGCCGGGGTAGGCGATGCCAAACAGCTGGGCCGTATTGGCGCCAAAACCATTCTCTATTTCGAAGTGATCACCACCATCGCCATTATTCTCGGCATTACGCTGGCGAACGTGTTTCAACCGGGTTCCGGGATTGATATGTCGCAGCTGGCGACTGTGGATATTTCGAAATATCAAAATACAACCGCAGAAGTGCAAAGCCACGCGCATGGCCTGATGGGCACGATTTTGTCACTGGTGCCGACCAACATCGTCGCATCGATGGCGAAAGGCGACATGCTGCCGATTATCTTCTTTTCGGTGTTATTCGGTTTAGGCTTGTCTTCGCTGCCAGCTACTCACCGCGAGCCGCTGGTGACCGTGTTCCGCTCTATTTCCGAAACCATGTTTAAAGTGACGCACATGGTGATGCGCTACGCGCCGGTTGGCGTTTTCGCGCTGATTGCTGTGACCGTCGCGAACTTCGGTTTTGCCTCACTGTGGCCGCTGGCGAAGCTGGTACTGTTGGTGCATTTTGCCATCCTGTTCTTTGCGCTGGTGGTGCTGGGTATCGTGGCGCGTGTCTGTGGTCTGAGTATCTGGATCTTAATCCGTATCCTGAAAGATGAGCTGATTCTGGCGTATTCAACCGCCAGTTCTGAGAGCGTACTGCCGCGTATTATTGAGAAAATGGAAGCCTATGGCGCGCCAGCCTCAATTACCAGCTTTGTGGTGCCGACCGGTTACTCATTTAACCTTGATGGCTCAACGTTGTACCAGAGTATTGCCGCTATTTTCATTGCGCAGCTGTACGGTATCGACCTGTCACTATGGCAGGAAATCGTATTGGTGCTGACGTTGATGGTCACCTCGAAAGGGATTGCAGGCGTGCCGGGCGTCTCCTTCGTCGTACTGCTGGCTACGCTTGGCAGCGTCGGGATCCCGCTGGAAGGCCTGGCGTTTATCGCCGGCGTTGACCGTATCCTCGACATGGCGCGTACCGCGCTGAACGTGGTGGGGAATGCACTGGCGGTGCTGGTAATCGCCAAGTGGGAACACAAGTTTGACCGCAAGAAAGCGCTGGCTTACGAGCGCGAGATGCTGGGTAAATTTGATAAGACCGCGCAGTAATTAGTGATGGGTGCCTGATGGCGACGCTCACGCGTCTTATCAGGCCTACAAAGGATGTGTAGGCCGGATAAGCGTAGCGCCATCCGGCAACCAGCATCAACCATTGGTCAGCTTTTCAAACTCTTCACAGCCGGTATCAAATCCTTCCATACAGCTCAGATTCAGCCAGTGCAGCGCCTTCTGTTTATTCTTCACGATAAACCCCTGCTCGCCGTTTAAGAACATCATTCCGGCCCAGTACTCGGAATAACCGGTGCGGGAGATGGCCGAGCTGCGCTTGAAATACCATGTGGCCTTTTCATCGTCAGCAGGAATACCCACGCCATTGGCGTAGATCAGTCCGAGCAGCATTTGTGCATCGACAGTGGAGTCATTTTCCAGATCTTCAGAGGCGTTTTGCAGCAATGTAATGGCTTTGGGGTAATCTGTGCGTCCAGCCTGCGTGTTCACCAGAATTCTCGCCAGCGTAATTTCCCCCGCCTTACTGCCTGCCTCGGTCGCTTTTTCGGCCAGCGTTTTGGCTTGTGGATAATCCAGACTGACCGGGTTGGTTATCTTAATTTGCGCCAGTAAGGCCCAGGCATCCGCATCGCCATTGTCGGCTGCTTTTTGCGCCCAGTATTCGGCTTTGCTCAAATCGCCTGAACTAAACCAGGTATCGGCGAGAAAGTATTGTGCGCGTCGATCTCCTGCCTCAGCGGCCTGTAAGTACTGGCTTCCTGGCTCAGTATCACTGGCATGGGCAAAGAATGTCATAAAGAACATCAATGCAATGAGTTGTTTCATTTTGAGTTTTATTTAGGGTACGGAATGAACAGTATAAAGAGATCGTATGGATAAAAAAACAGCCTCCGGGCGGAGGCTGTTGCAGAACAGGTACGAAAACGGACTAACCCATCGCGCTTTCGCGCAGGCTGGCTTTCAGCTTGGTGTACTCATCAATCACATACTGTTCGGCGGCGCGCTGATCGGCAATGCGTTCAACGTTAACGGCACAGTACTTGTATTCCGGCGTTTTGGTAATCGGGCTCAAGTTCTCGGTTACCAGCTCATTACAGGCCCCAATCCACCATTGGTAGGTCATGTAAATCGCGCCTTTGTTTGGACGATCGCTGACTGCCGCACGGGTAATGACCCGACCTTTACGCGAGTTCACCCACACCAGCTCTTCATCCTGGATGCCCAGGCGTTCTGCGTCGGCGGTGTTGATCTGGGCATAGCCCGGTTCATCCGCCAGCGCGGCCAACGCCGCACAGTTACCGGTCATCGAACGGCAAGAGTAGTGGCCGACTTCACGCACCGTTGATAGTACCATTGGGTACTCTGGGGTGAGTTTGTCGATTGGCGCTACCCAGTCACAAGTGAAGAACTGCGCCAGGCCGTTCGGGGTGTCGAACTTCTCTTTGAAGAGGTAAGACGTCCCCTGGTCGGCATCGGAGGTGTCGCGGCAAGGCCACTGGATATAACCCAGTTCGCCCATCTTCTCGTAAGTGGCACCGTAGAAATCCGGGCACAGATGACGCAACTCGTCCCAGATTTCCTGGGTGTTGTTGTAGTGCATCGGATAGCCCATACGGGTGGCGATTTCACTGATAATCTGCCAGTCCGTTTTCAGATCCCACTTCGGCTCAACGGCTTTAAAGAAGCGCTGGAAGCCACGGTCAGCCGCGGAGAATACGCCTTCATGCTCACCCCATGACGTAGACGGTAAAATAACGTCTGCGGCAGCGGCGGTTTTGGTCATGAAGATATCCTGTACGATGACCAGTTCCAGATCCTCAAAGCCTTTACGTACCGCGGAAAGCTCAGCGTCGGTCTGTAATGGATCTTCACCCATAATGTAGGCCGCACGAACTTCGCCATGGGCCGCACGGTGCGGCAGCTCGCTGATGCGATAGCCGGTATGTGCAGGCAGGCTTTCCACGCCCCAGGCTTTGGCGAATTTCTCGCGGTTCGCCGGATCTTTCACGTACTGATAGCCCGGATAGGTATCCGGCAGCGCGCCCATATCGCATGCGCCCTGAACGTTGTTCTGGCCACGAACCGGGTTAACACCGACGCTTGGCTTACCGAGGTTACCAGTCAGCATTGCGAGGCTGGTCAGTGAACGCACGGTTTCCACGCCCTGATAGAACTGGGTAACACCCATGCCCCACAGGATGGCCGCACTTTTCGCCGTGGCATACATACGTGCAGCCTGACGGATATCGTGCGCGCTCACGCCCGTGATATCTTCGACGGACTCCGGCGTGTAGCCTTCGACAATCTTGCTGTACTCTTCGAATCCTTCCGTACGCGAGGCGACGAACGCCTGGTCGTACAGTTTTTCTTCGATGATGACATGACCCATAGCGTTAAGCAGCGCGATATTCGAGCCGTTTCTCAACGCGATGTGCATGTCAGCAATACGCGCAGTTTCAATTTTGCGCGGATCGCAGACGATAATTTTCGCCCCGTTACGTTTAGCGTTAATCACGTGATTCGCCACGATAGGGTGGGAATCCGCCGGGTTGTACCCGAAGATGAACACTAAATCTGTGTTATCAATTTCATTGATAGCATTACTCATTGCGCCGTTACCGACCGATTGGTGCAGACCTGCAACCGATGGGCCGTGTCAGACGCGAGCGCAGCAGTCAACGTTATTGGTACCAATAACGGCGCGCGCGAATTTTTGCATTACATAGTTGGTTTCGTTACCCGTACCGCGAGATGAACCGGTCGTCTGAATAGCGTCCGGGCCATACTTCGCTTTGATGGCGCTCAGACGAGTGGCGACGTAATCAAGCGCTTCATCCCAGGAAACAGATTCCAGTTTGCCGCCACGCTGGCGACGGATCATTGGGGTTTTCAGACGAGGGGTCAGGATCTGGGTATCGTTGATAAAATCCCAGCCATAGTAGCCCTTCAGACACAGGGTACCCTGGTTGGTTTTCCCCTGCGCCGCTTCAGCCCGGACGATTTTGCCGTTATCGACCACCAGGTTGATTTTGCAACCTGATGCGCAATATGGGCAAACCGTGACGACTTTTTTCATCGGTCTCGCTCCAGTTAATCAAATCGCGCATACGCGCTTGTCGCTGTGGTTATGCATCTTTTATGCCATGTTTTTATCAGGGGCATTCATCGATATTACGGGCGAATTTTGCGCAAAACCCTGACGAAAAACAGGCTGTCGTCATATTTGACGTGACGAATCTCCAATACGTGACGCCCCGGCAGTGTGACCGAGGTTATGTTTCCCACACATCCTTGTGCCTTATCGCTGTCACTCTGGGCAGAATCAATCACACTCATTTAAGTTGGCCAGAAATGGGGAAAAACAATGAAGCCAGCCATACTGGTTGTGGATGATGACGTGGCGGTCTGCTCGCTTTTACAGGATGTGCTGAGCGAACACGTCTTTGCAGTGACCGCTTGTCACACCGGGCAGGAGGCGCTGCGTTGCATTGATACTCAGCCGGAGATCGCGCTGGTGTTATTGGACATGATGTTGCCCGATATCAACGGTCTGATGGTGTTGCAGCAGGTGCAAAAGATGAGGCCCGGACTGCCGGTGGTGATGCTGACCGGGCTTGGCAGCGAGTCGGATGTGGTGGTCGGGCTGGAAATGGGCGCTGACGATTACATCGGTAAACCGTTCAATGCGCGGGTGCTGGTGGCGCGGGTGAAGGCGGTGCTCAGACGCGTCGGTGTGTTAACACCCGAAAGCAGCGGCCCACAAACTACGGGGTTATCCTTTAATGGCTGGCATCTGGACACTGCAGGTTGTCAGTTACGTAATCCTCAGCAATTGAAGGTGGACCTGACACAGGGTGAATACAGTTTGCTGCTAGCGTTGGCACAGAACGCCCGCCGGGTGCTCAGTCGGGAACAATTGCTGGAACTGACGCGCAGCGATAGCGTTGAGGTGTTTGACCGCACTATTGACGTGTTAATCATGCGATTGCGGCGAAAAATAGAGATTAACCCGCATCAACCGATGTTGATCAAAACCCTGCGCGGGCTGGGCTATGTATTCGCCGCCGACGTGCAGCATCACGACAAGGCGGCGTAAACGCCTTATCCGGCATCAGTCATTGTGGCTTTTAACTCTTCCAGCGTTTTCGCGCCGTCTATCGCATTGGCGCACAACAAACTGGCTCGCGCGCAGGCGTGTGCCAGTCGGATGCTCTCTTCCAGCGACCAGCGTTCATGACAGCCATACAAAAAACCGGCGCAAAACGCATCTCCCGCCCCGACGCTGCCGACGATCTCCTCCTGCGCCAGGTATTGTGACGGAACCCAAATGCCCGCCCGATCCGGCGCTTCCCCCCAGGCACCTTCCGGACAGTGGATCACCACCCGCTGGCGCACACCCGCATTCAGCAGTTCGCGCGCGGCGGTGGCGATATGCGGGATATGCAGCTCGCCGTTGGGCTGGCGGATCTCCAGCCCGCTGAACTCTCCGGCTTCCAGTTCGTTAATCACCAGATAATCGAGATGGCGCAGGGCGGGCATCACCAGCGGCTGGTAGCGCGGGTCGCCCTTGCGTGAGACCAGATCCAGCGATGTTTCAAAGCCGTTGTCGCGCATTTGCGCCAGCAGCCGAGCGCTACGCGTGCCGTACTCTTCATCCGGCATGTCCAGGCTGTCGAGCAGCAGCAGATAGCCAAGATGGAAGATTTTCATCGAGGTATCCAGTTGCTCAAAAGCGGGCAGATCCAGCAGGCGATTTGCGCCGGGCGAATGAAAAAATGTGCGCTGACCGCTCGGGTCGGTCATCACCTGCGACATTGACGTAGGGGCTGATGTTGTGCGCTGAACATGCTGGCGATTAACGTGATACTGTTCCAGCATCGCCATGATGTAATCGCCATCGCTGTCCTTGCCAATTAAGCCCACCGCCTGCAGCGGCAATCCGGTGTGCATTTTTGCCAGTGTAAGCAGCACGTTCAGCGGCGCACCGCCCGTGGCGCGTTCGCTACGGGTGATTTCTGCCAACCAGCCGCGCTCCGGCCACTGCACAATCTGATGTACATGATCGACCAGCATGTTGCCTGCGGCGATAATGCCTTTACGTTCCATCAGATTTGCCCCGCGCTGCCAAAAATACGCATCTGTTCTGAAACGGTATCAGTAATGGCCTCTTCAATGCCGAGCAGCAGTTCGGCGAATTCGTCGTACAAGGGCTGACGATTCGCCATCCGCGTCTCCACTGCCGACAGCGCCGCCTGCGACATGCCCGTATAAAAGTTTATTTTGTGAATGCCAAGCTCGATTGCCCGACGGAAATCGTCGTCGTTGATGCCGGAACCGCCGTGCAGTACCAGCGGGATCGCCGCTTGCTGGCGAATGGCGTCCAGACGCGGGAAGTCGAGCACCGGTTCGCCTTTATATTTGCCGTGGGCATTGCCAATGGCGACCGCCAGCGCGTCAATACCGGTTCTGTCGACGAAATCACGCGCCATCATCGGGTCGGTGAATAGCGACTCGTCGGCATGACCGTACAGCGCGCCGCCCTCATCACCGCCCACTGCGCCCAGTTCAGCTTCCACAGACACGCCGACAGCGTGGCACATCTTCACCACTTCGCGGGTTTGACGGATATTTTCTTCATATTCCAGCGTGGATCCATCGAACATCACTGAGCTGAAACCTAAGCGTAACGCTCGCACCACCGACTCAAAGTGCAGGCCGTGGTCAAGATTCAGCACTACCGGAATGTCATGTCTGGCGGCTTCGAACTTGACCGCTTCGACCAGAGAATCCAGCGAGATATATTTAAAATGCACTTCGGCGATATTGATGATAAACGGCGAACGTTCCTGCTTTGCCGCGGCAAACAGCGCACGCAGGAAGTGTGAGTCCAGAACGTTAAATGCCCCTAAGGCATAGCGGTGCTCGCGGGCATGGGCAAGCCCATCGGCGAGAGATATCAACGGCATAATGCGCTCCTTGGTTAGCGGAACAGGCGATATTCGTTACACAGCACCAGCAGCGCCGGTTCGTCTTCTTCAATGTCGTTGTAGCGGGAAATCGGTTGCAGAAAATGGTTGTCGTGGTCGTCGTCATTAACAGAAGAGACCTCGCCAACCAGCACGTCGCCAAAACCTTTTTCCGCCCAGAAGCTGTGATACAGGCCCGGCGGCAGGCAGATGCTCTCACCCGGCGTCAGGCGTAGTTGGCTGCCCGCGGCATGGGTTTGTCGGCAGCCATCAATGACCACATTGACGTCGCTGTCCTCCGTTTGTTCTCTGATACCGGCGTTCCACAGTTCGACAATCAGATTGCCGCCGCCGCGATTGATAATGTCTTCGCGTTTGCGCCAGTGAAAATGCATCGGCGTGACCTGCGCATCGCGAACATGCATGATTTTCTCGGCGTAGCATTTCTCGTAAGGCATGCCTTTCGGCGAACCATTACGCAGGGTGAACAGCGTTAATCCTTGCGCGGAAAAATTGTTGCCGCCGAACGCGGTGACATCCCAACCGAGCTTGAGGTCGAACACTTCGCTCCAGGCAGCGGCATCAAGCTTGCGCCATTGGGTCGGCGGGAAACTGGCAAAAGGGGGGAGATGCACGTCGTGCAGAGAGAAAAACTGGCGCGTGTGGCCAAGGATCTCGTTTATTGCGGAGCGTTTCATCGGCTGAATCCTCCTTAATATAATGCCGGATGGCGCCGCGCTTATCCGGCCTACAAATTCATAGCGATCTTGTAGACCGGATAAGGCATCTTTGCCGCCAACCGGCGTTGTTGTGGCGGGCTATTTAACCGTCCAACCCTTATAACTGCCGACGTTGTTTTTATCGATCATCGTCACTGGGATCAGCACGGGTTCTTTCGGGGCGGGTTTCCCCTGCAATATGTCATAACCGATTTCGACCGCTTTGGCAGCCATCACCTGCGGATCTTGTGCCGGAGTCGCCACAAATAGTGAGTTTTCGCGCTTCAGTGCTTCTTCACCATCTGGGCTGCCATCTACGCCGACAATAAAGAATTCGCTACGCTGCGCCTGTTTTGCCGCCAGATCGGCGCCGATCGCCGTGGGATCGTTAATCGCAAACACGCCATCGATCTTCGGATTCGCCGCCAGCAACGCGGTCATGATCTCCAGCCCGCCTTCGCGACTGCCTTTGGCGTTTTGGTTATGCGACAGTACCTTGATGTCCGGGTGGCGTTTAAATTCAGTCTGGCAGCCTTCCACGCGGTTCTGGACGGCGGAAACCGGCGGCCCGTTGATGATGACGACGTTGCCTTTGCCTTTCAGACGGTCGGTAATGTATTTACAGGCCATTTCACCTGCCTGAGTGTTATCGGAAGTAATGGTCGCGTCTGCGCCTTCCGCCGCTACGTCAACGGCAACCACCACGATCCCGGCGTCTTTCGCGCGTTTTACCGCCGGGCCGATGCCTTTGGAGTCGGCGGCGTTAAGGATGATCATGTCGACTTTGGCGGCAATAAAGTTGTCGATTTGCGACACCTGTTGCCCCAGATCGTAGCCGCTGGAAACCAGCGTCACTTTAACGCTATCACCTGCCAGTTTGCGTGCTTCCAGCTCCGCGCCTTTGGTAATTTGCACGAAGAACGGGTTGGCCAGATCGCCCACCGTAACGCCGATCGATTTCAGTTCTTTTGCCTGCACAAACGGAGCTGCAGCAAGCAGGGCGCCAGCACAGAGCGCGGTCACTAAGGGCTTCAATCTCATGCTGTATTCCTCGAAGTAAGATGTTGTTGTTATGCACTTTGATGGTGTCGGGTACGGTATTTGTCGATCAGCACCGCTATGATGATCACCGCCCCTTTGATCACCAATTGCCAGAAATAGGAGACGCCCATCAGCGTCATGCCATTATTGAGCGTGGCGATAATCAGCGCCCCCACCAGCGTGCCAGTAATGGTGCCGATCCCGCCAACAAAGCTGGTGCCGCCGAGGATCACCGCTGCGATGGCGTCCAGTTCGTAACCCATGCCTAAGTTGCCGTTGGCGCTGTATAACCGCGAGGCGCTCATCACCCCGCCAAGACCCGAGAGCAAACCACTCATGCCGTAGACGAACAGCAGCACCAGCCACACTTTGATCCCGGTTAGGCGCGCGGCCTGCATATTGCCGCCAACCGCATAGATATGAACGCCGAGTGTGGTGCGCCTAAGAATGAACCAGCACACCACCACCACCGCCAGCGCAATCACTACCAGCCACGGAACCGGACCGAGATAGTTGTTGCCGATCCACTCAAAGCTGATGTTGGAATTAATCACCGTCGTGCCATCGGCCAACAGATAGGCCGCGCCGCGCAGCGCGGTATAGGTTCCAAGCGTGACGATAAACGGCGGCAGCCCGGCAAAAGCGACCAGCGCCCCGTTAAACAACCCCAGTACCATGCCGAGCATTAGCGCCGCCGGAATAGATAGCATGGCAAACTCAGGAATAAGAGAAACGACCATGGCCGCAACGGCAGTGGTGCCGAGAATGGAGCCAACCGAAAGATCGATACCGCCGGTTAAAATAATGAAGGTCATGCCAGCGGCCAGCACGATGTTGATCGACGCCTGGCGGGTAATATTCAGCAGGTTGCTCTCAGTAAAAAAGTTTGGCGCGATAAAGCCAAACACCGCCACTATCAGGATGAGAATCGGTAAGATACCGACCGTTTGCATCAGATCGCTCATCAGCATTTTTTTTGCGGAGGCGGATTTCGCCACCTGCTGGGGAGTGGTTGGATTATTCATGGGGCACCGCCTGATGATGGGAGTCGTTCACGCCGGTTGCCAGCGTCATAATATTTTCCTGGGTAATACTTTGTCCGTCCAGCTCGCCGGCAATGCTGCCTTCGCGCATGACGTACACGCGATCGCTCATCCCGACCACTTCCGGCAGTTCGCTGGAGATCATCAGGATCGCCACGCCTTTGCGCGCCATCTCGTTCATGATCCGGTAGATCTCGCTTTTGGCGCCGACGTCCACGCCGCGCGTCGGTTCATCGAGGATCAAGATGCGTGGGCCGATCGCCACCCAGCGTGAAATCAACAGCTTTTGTTGATTGCCGCCGGACAAGCCGCCTGCGCGGACCTGTGCATGCGGCACGCGGATGTTGAGCAATTTGATGGCGTCATCGGAAATCGCCTGCGCCTTTTTGCGATCGAGCATGCCCCAGTTGGCGTCACGTTCCAGCGTCGCCATGGTGATGTTCTCTGCCGCTGCCAGCTCCAGAAAGAGTCCCTGTTCTTTGCGGTTCTCGGTCAGAAAGCCAATACCGTGGTCAATAGCCTCGCGCGGGGAGTGGATCACCACCGGTTCACCGTCCACTTCAATCATGCCGCCGATGGCTTTACGCACGCCAAAAATCAGCTGCGCCAGTTCAGAACGCCCGGCACCGACTAAGCCCGCAAGGCCGACAATCTCACCGGAGCGCACCAGTAAGCTGCACGGCTGGACTTTATTGCCGTCGGTCAGGTGGTGGACGTTAAGGCGCGCTTTACCCAAAGGAATATCGCGCTCTTTGTTGAACAGATCGCTTAACGGACGGCCCACCATCATGCGCACCAGCTCCGGGGCGTTGAGTTTGTCGCGAGTCAGGCTGCCGACGTATTGCCCGTCGCGCAGGACGCTGACGCGATCGGAGAGTTCGTACACTTCCGCCATGCGGTGGCTGATGTAGATAATCGCCATCCCCTCATCGCGCAGGCGCATGATCAGTTCAAACAGGCGGTGGGTTTCACGTGAGGAGAGGGCGGCGGTGGGTTCATCCATCACCAGAATGCGGCTGTTACGGTGCAGGGCGCGGGCGATTTCTACCTGCTGCTGTTCGGCGATGGTCAGCGTCATTACCCGGTCGCTGGCCTTAAACTGGGCGCCGAGTCGGTCGATAACCTTCTGTGACTGCATGATCATCTCTTTACGCTGGACCAGACCGCCGCGCGACAGCTCGCTGCCAAGAAAGATATTTTCCGCCACCGTCAGGTTTGGCGCGAGCTGCATCTCCTGGTAAATCAGCGTGATGCCTGCGCTCAGCGCATCCTTTGGCCCACGAATGTGAAACGGCTGACCGTCAATCAGGATCTCCCCGCTGGTGGCGGTATAGGCGCCCGCGAGGATCTTCATCAGGGTGCTTTTCCCCGCACCGTTCTCGCCCATCAGGGCATGAATCTCGCCCGGCCAGACCGTTAAATCGACCCCTTTCAGCGCGTAAAATTTGCCAAACGCTTTGGCAATGTTGCGCATCTCCAGAACCGGTGTCCTGCTCATGGCGGATCTCCTGTGGGGTGGCCGATATCAGCAGTCCATCACAGGAATGTAAATGCAAAATGTCAGAAGCCGTTCATATTTGTCATATTGCGATTTTTCTTCACGGAGCGTGATATGCCGCAACCGGGACGTCACTTTTTCGCCAGTGCGCGTGGACGATTACTGTTCTTTAATCTGCTGGTGGTGGCGGTCACGCTGATGGTGAGCGGTGTGGCGGTGCTGGGATTTCAGCATGCCAGCCAGATCCAGGAGCAGGTGCAGCAGCAAACCGTTGACGACATGACCGGCAGCATGAATCTGGCGCGTGATACGGCGAACGTAGCGACGGCGGCGGTGCGGTTGTCGCAGGTAGTCGGGGCGCTGGAATACAAAGGGGAAGCGGAGCGGCTGCAGGAGACGCAGCGGGCGCTGAAGCAGTCGCTGGAACAACTGGCTACCGCACCGCTGGCGCAGCAGGAGCCGGTGCTGGTCGAGCGAATTATCCAGCGCAGCCAGGAGCTACAAAGCAGCGTAGAAGGGATGTTGCAGCGCGGTCAGCGGCGGCACCTGGAACGTAACGCGTTGCTCAGTTCGCTGTATCAGAATCAAAGCTATTTACGTCATCTGCAAAAGCTGACCGGCGCGCAGGACGATGTGCTGCTGGGACAAATAGACCGCTTAATTGTAGCTGCCATTGAAACCCCCACGCCGCGTTCGGTGATCAAACAACTGGACGAGGTGGTGCCCGCGCTGCCTCTGCAAACCAGCAACCTCCTGATTAGCAACATCCTCAACGATTTCAACCAGGAGTTGCATAAGCTGGAGCCGCTTTCGTCGGCACTGGAACAAAGCGATCTGGCGATCAGCTGGTATATGTTCCACATCAAAGCGTTGGTGGCGATCCTCAACAGTGATATCAACCAGTATGTCTCGCAGGTGGCGATTATCTCCGAACAGCGGGTGGCGCAAAGTCATCGGGAACTGCAATCCGGCGCGTTGTTTATTTTGGCGTTTGCGCTGCTGGCGGTGGTGATCACCGGTTTTGCCGGGTGGTATATCTACCGCAATCTTGGTTCCAACCTGACAGCCATTTCGCGGGCGATGACCCGGCTGGCGCATGGGGAATCAGACGTCAGCGTTCCGGCCCTGCAACGGCGCGATGAGCTGGGCGAGCTGGCGCGTGCCTTTAGCGTCTTTGCCCGCAATACGGCGTCGCTCGAACACACCACCCGGCTGCTGAAAGAAAAAACCACGCAGATGGAAATCGACCGCACCGAGCGTCAGGGGCTGGAGGAAGCGCTGCTGCACAGTCAGAAACTGAAGGCGGTAGGACAGCTGACGGGCGGATTAGCGCATGATTTTAATAACCTGCTGGCGGTGATTATCGGCAGTCTGGATCTGGTGGATCCGGATTCTCCCGACGCGCCACGGGTCAATCGGGCGCTTAAAGCGGCTGGACGTGGTGCGCTGTTGACCCAGCGGCTGCTGGCTTTTTCGCGCAAACAGTCTTTGCATCCGCACGCGGTAGAGCTGAAAACTCTGCTGGAGAATCTGGGAGAGTTGATGCGTCATTCGCTACCCGCCACGCTGACGCTGGAAATTGAAGCCCAGTCTCCGGCCTGGCCCGCGTGGATTGACGTCAGCCAACTGGAAAACGCCATTATCAATCTGGTGATGAACGCCCGTGACGCCATGGACGGGCAGACGGGCACGATTAAAATCC
Source organism: Citrobacter sp. Cy070 (assembly GCF_030332245.1). Lineage (NCBI taxonomy): Bacteria > Pseudomonadati > Pseudomonadota > Gammaproteobacteria > Enterobacterales > Enterobacteriaceae > Citrobacter > Citrobacter sp. Cy070. The sequence continues at coordinate 33,128 of NZ_JAOWIG010000086.1, read as the reverse complement.
GTACCTGGAATCAGCGGGTTACGCGCAGCGATGGGCGTAAGCAGGACATGGTGATGCTGGAGGTAGCCGACCAGGGAAGTGGGATGTCGCAGGAAGTGAAAGCGCAGGTCTTCGAGCCATTTTTCACCACCAAACAGACCGGCAGCGGCAGCGGTCTGGGATTATCGATGGTGTACGGCTTTGTGCGTCAATCCGGTGGTCGGGTGGAGATTGAAAGCGCCCCCGGGCAGGGAACCACGGTCCGGTTACAGCTTCCCCGTGCCGTTGTGCCGGTACAGATTCAGGCAGAACCGATAGCGGAACATGCGGCGAACAGCGGTGAAAAGCTGGTACTGGTGCTCGAAGATGAGGCCGACGTGCGCCAGACGTTGTGTGAGCAGTTGCATCTGCTGGGCTATCTGACGCTGGAGGCCGCCAACGGCGAACAGGCGCTGCATATGCTGGCGGCTTCCTCCGAGATTGATATTTTTATCAGCGACTTAATGCTGCCTGGAGGGTTAAGTGGGGTGGATGTCGTCAACCATGCGCTGAAGCACTACCCCCAGCTCACCATTCTGCTGATTAGCGGTCAGGATTTACGTCCGGCGCATAACCCGGCGCTGCCGGATGTGGCGCTATTGCGTAAACCGTTTACCCGAGGAGAACTGGCGCAGGCGCTGCGACTCGCACGTAATTGAGATTCCTCCGCTACCCGCGCAAATACGCTTTGATTACCGTGGGGTGTGTTTCTTGATGAGGCGGGTTTGATGCAACGCTCCCTGACATTCTTTCTTTTCAGTCTGCTAATGGTGACCACCGTTTCGGCGCAGGCGGATATTATCGATGAAGCCATCGGCAATATTCAGCAGGCGATTAACGACGCATACAAACCCGATAACGGGCGGGATTACGACGACGCCCGCGACAATGGCTGGGAACGCCAGATGAGTGACGATCGGCGCAGGCAGTATGATGACAGGCGACGCCAGTTTGAAGATCGACGTCGCCAACTGGATGACCGTCAGCGCCAACTTGATCAAGAACGGCGTCAGCTAGAAGACGAAGAACGCAGAATGGAAGAAGATTACGATCGTTAACTGTAACTATCTAAATGTAAGAATATTTTATCCCCTGTAAGGGATTTAGCTGTCAGCTCAACATCTCGCCATTTTATGTCAATGCATGCACTTGAGCACAGTGCGTGTATGCATTATAATCTCTCTATGCTTATGGAAAAGGAGCCGGCAATGGAATGTCTAAATCATTAAATATCAGGAGCTTTCGGGATACATGGCTTGAAGATTTTTTTGAGCGGGCGACATCGCACAGAAAAATACCAGCGGATATTCATACTGCATTAGCCAGAAAGCTGGATATCATTAATGCGGCTGTTTCGCATCGGGATTTGCGCTCGCCACCCGGTAACAGATATGAAGAGTTAACCGGAAAATTACAGGAATATTCTTCAATCAGAGTAAACAAGCAGTACCGATTAATATTTAAATGGGTTAACGGTAAGGCCGAAGATGTGTACTTAGATCCACACATCTACTAGAACTAGAGAAAATCTAAGGTAACGATATGAAACAGGCAACCAGAAAACCAACGACTGTGGGTGATATCCTGCAATATGAATACCTGGAGCCGCTCGAACTGAAAATTAACGATCTGGCTGAAATACTGCATGTTCATCGCAATACGGTGAGCGCACTGGTCAACAATAATCGCAAATTAACAACGGATATGGCGTTTCGTTTGGCCAAAGCGTTCGATACCTCCGTTGATTTCTGGCGTAACTTACAGGCGGCGGTTGACCTGTGGGAAGTTGAAAATGACATGCGGGCGCAAGAAGAACTGAACCGCATTGTTTCGGTTAAAGATTTTATCGCTCAGCGAAATAGCGAGTCTAAAAAAGTCGCCTGACTATCGTCTTGTCGGCCGGATAAGATGTTTTCATCGCATCCGGCAAATTTCCTTACTCCAGCATAATCTCCATTCCGTCATATCCTGCCTCAAACCCTGCGGGCAGCGGGTTATCCATCATCCACAGGTCGAACTGATGGCTGATATGCGTCAGGATCACCCGTGGACAGCGGATAACGTCGTTCAACGCGATAACGGTATTTAAATCACTGTGATTGCGCGGTGGCTCGCTACGCGGGGCATGGCTGCAGTCGATGATAATCACCTGCGGTTGGTTATTGTGCAGAAACTTCAGCGTCTTGTCGGGCAGTCCGGCGGTATCAGAGAGCCACGCCACGCGGCTGTGCGCGGTCTCCAGCAGATAGCCAAACGTCAGCTTAGAGTGGTTGAGCGGTAAAGGGGTCACCTGCAATCCCTGTAAATCGAACACCACAAACGGCGCGACGGTCTGGCTAAAATCAAGAATGCCGGGATGCTTAAACAGATCGTCGCAGCCCTGTTCATCCGGTGGGCCGTACACCGGGATCGTTTTTCCCACCCCCCAGCGCAGCGGAAACAGTCCCTGTACATGATCCATATGGTAATGAGTGAGCAGGAACTGCTGGAAACTGCCTGCCGGCCAGTCGTCCATCAGATGGGGGATCCCCGCGTCCAGCAGCGTCACCGCGTCGTTGAATTTGACCACCCCGCTACAAGGGCGTCGACGATATTGCGCCTGTAAGCGCGCCCGTTGGCAGGCCGCGCAGTCACAGCCAAATGCCGGCACCAGCTGTGCGCCGCCCGTTCCCGTCAGCGTAATGGTCAGACTCATGGCTCCCCCTACAACGGTTTGGTGAAGCGAAAATGGCTCATGGTATAGCCTTCGCGCTGGTAAAAACGGTGCGCGTCAAGACGCTGCGTGCTGGTGGAAAGCTCGGTCATTTCCGCCCCCGCTTCGCGCGCAGTGGCTTCGGCCCAGGCCAGCAGCTGGCTGCCAACGCTTAGCCCTCGTGCCTGTGGCATCACTACCAGTTCCTGAATCTCACCAATCCAGTTAGCGTGGTGCAGATGAAACTGCAAATGCAGGCCGATCAATCCGATGACCTGTCCCTCGAGCAGCGCCAGCTGGTAGTGCATATTCGGATCCTGCAGATTTGCGGCGTAGCCAGCGCTAAAAGCCTGCAGGTCGAATTGACCCTGCTTCAACTCGCAGATGAGCGCGTAAACCGCATCGGTATCGTAGAGCGTGGCGCGGCGTAATTCACAGACAGACATGTTTCTTCTCCTTGCGTCCCATCAGTGCGAGCAGTGTATCGACAGACTGTAGCAAACTACCATCGTTATTCAGGACGTGGCAGTCATACGGGGCGTAGCGGGCTGCGCGTTCAAGACGGGCGGCGATTTCCGTTTCGCTCTCCCGCCCACGCGCCTGCAGGCGCTGGCGGAGAATTGCCGGAGAAACCTGTAAGCAAATGGGAAGCAAAGAAGCGCCATAACGGGCCTGTGCCTGGGGCAGATGCGCACGCGAGCCGTTGACCACCACATCAAAACCAGCGTGCAGCCAGAGGTCTATCTCCACGCCGACGCCGTAGTAGAAGCCGTTGGCATGCCAGCTCAGCGCCAGCAGGTTCTGCCCGGCGCGGGTAAAAAACTCTGGTTCACTTAGCGCAATATGATTTTCATTCCCGGCGTTGGCGGCGCGGGTGATGTAACGATGTGCCACCAGTAGTTGCGCCGGTTCCTGCTGGCGAAGTTCTGCCAGCAGACTGTCCTTACCGGAGCCGGATGGTCCCATCAGCCAGATCAGTTTACCCATAGTCAGAATACCCTTTTGCCCTGACGCCAGACGTGGTCGATATGGATGTTGCCGCCTTTGCGGTGTGCCAGCACCAGATCCGCGCGTTTCCCTTCGGCAATAACGCCGCGATCGTCAAGATTTAATGCCCGCGCTGGATTGCGGGTCACCAGACGAATAGCCTGCGGCAGCGTAAAGCGGTTAGCGTCGTCCTCCGCTACGCGAAATGCCGCATCGAGCAGGCTGGCGGGGTAGTAGTCGGAGGAGAGAATATCCAGCAGCCCCAGCTCAGCCAGCCTATGTGCCGCCACGTTGCCGGAGTGAGAACCGCCTCGCACGATATTCGGCGCGCCCATCAGCACGTTCATGCCATGCTGGCGTGAGGCTTCGGCGGCTTCGAAAGTTGTGGGAAATTCGGCGATCACGCTGCCAAGTTGATGTGATTCAAGGACATGATCGTGGGTGGCGTCATCGTGGCTCGCCAGTGCAATCTGCCGTTCACGGCACATCTGGGCAATGGCCGAGCGGTTGGGCTGTGACCAGCGTGCAGCCAGCGCTAACTGTTCTTCTTCATAACGGGCCATCTGCTCGTCGGTGAGCGAATACTTGCCCTGATAATACTCGCGGTACTTCTCTCGATTGGCAAACTGACGCTGGCCGGGGGAATGGTCCATCAGCGACACCAGCGTCACCGGCTCACGACCGACCAGTTTTTCAAACAGCGGCAGGGTGGTGTGATGCGGCAGCTCGCAGCGCAGATGCAGACGGTGCTCGGCGCGATTGACCCCACGCTTTTGCGTCTCTTCTACCGCATTTATCATTTTCTCCAGGTTTTCCAGGCGGTCGCCGCCGTCGCGCACATCGCCAATCGCCACCGCGTCCAGCACGGTGGTAATGCCGCTGGCGACCATCAGCGCGTCGTGGCTACTCATCGCCGAGTGGGCAGGCCAGTCTACCTTCGGGCGCGGGGTGAAAAACTTGTCGAGATTGTCGGTATGCAGCTCGATAAGCCCTGGCAGCAGCCAGCCGCCTTCGCCGTCCAGCGCCTCTGGTAAACGGCTCTGACTCTCAGTAAAGGCGCGGATAATCCCGCCCTCGATTTCCAGCGATCCTTGCACCACGTCATCTTCCAGTACCAGCTTTACATTATTGATAATCATGCTGTTGTTCCCATCAGATGCAGACGATCCGCTACGCGTTCGCGCACGGTTTGATCGTGAAAAATGCCGACAATTGCCGCGCCGCGCGCTTTCGCTTCTTCAATCAATGCGACGACGGCGGCGCTGTTTTTGGCGTCCAGCGAGGCGGTGGGTTCATCGAGCAGCAAAATTGGGTAATCGACGATAAACCCGCGGGCGATGTTGACGCGCTGTTGTTCGCCACCGGAAAAGGTCGACGGTGCCAGGTGCCACAGTCGTTCTGGTACGTTCAGGCGGGTAAGAAGATTGGCCGCTTTGGCGGCGCACGCCTCACGGGGGACGCCCAGATCCAGCAGCGGTTGCATCACCACATCCAGCGCGGAAACCCTTGGGATCACGCGCAGAAACTGGCTTACCCAGCCGATGGTTGAACGGCGAACTTCCAGCACTTTGCGCGCCGGAGCCTGCACCAGATCCACCCATTCATCGCTGTGACGAATGTGGATGTGTCCTTCATCCGGCAGATAGTTGGCGTACAGCGATCGCAGCAGCGTGGACTTGCCGCTACCCGAGTGACCGTGCAGCACCACGCATTCGCCATTTTTCACTTCCAGCGTGGCGTTTTGCAGCACCGGCAGACGCACGCCGTTTTGCTGATGCAGCACAAAAGTTTTACTGACGTTTTCAACGCGGATCATTTGAGCCTCTTAGTTCTGCAAAACGGACGACACCAGCAACTGGGTGTACGGATGGTGCGGGTCGTCGAGCACGCGGTCGGTTAACCCACTTTCCACCACCTGACCCTGTTTCATCACCAGCAAACGGTCTGCCAGCAGACGCGCCACACCCAGATCGTGGGTGACAATCACCACCGCCAGATCCAGTTCCACCACCAGGCCGCGCAGCAGGTCCAGCAGTTTGGCCTGTACCGAAACGTCCAGCCCGCCGGTGGGTTCGTCCATAAACACCAGTTTGGGATGGGTGACGAGGTTGCGGGCGATCTGCAGGCGCTGCTGCATACCGCCGGAAAAGGTGGTTGGCAGGTCGTCGATACGCGAGGCAGGGATCTCCACCTCCTCCAGCCAGCGCTGCGCGGTGGCGCGGATGTCGCCGTAGTGACGCGCGCCGGTGGCCATCAGGCGTTCGCCGATATTGCCGCCGGCGGAGACCTGACGGCGCAGGCCATCCAGCGGATGCTGATGCACTACGCCCCATTCGGTGCGCAGCAGACGGCGACGGTCGGCCTCGTTCATGCCGTACAGCGAACGGTTCTGATATAAGATCTCACCGCTCTGCGGCGTCAGCCGTGAAGAGATCGATTTCAGCAGCGTGGTTTTGCCAGAACCGGACTCGCCGACGATACCCAGCACTTCGCCAGGCCACAGGTCAAAAGAGACATCGCTGAAGCCTTTGCCCGGCGCGTAGAGATGGGTCAGGTTATTGACTGAAAGCAGCGGTTGCGTCATTGGCTGAGGGCCTCGCTCTGTTGGCGGCAGTAGTCGGTGTCGGAGCAGACAAACATGCGTTTGCCGGTGTCATCGAGCACCACTTCATCAAGATAGCTGTGGGTTGAGCCGCAGATGGCACAAGGCTCATCCCAGCTCTGCACGGTAAACGGGTGATCGTCGAAATCGAGGCTTTCCACGCGGGTGTAAGGTGGCACGGCATAGATGCGCTTTTCGCGGCCTGCGCCAAACAGTTGCAGGGCCGGCATCATGTCCATCTTCGGGTTGTCGAATTTCGGGATTGGCGACGGGTCCATGACGTAGCGGTCGTTGACCTTTACCGGGTAGGCGTAAGTGGTGGCGATATGACCGAAGCGGGCGATATCTTCATACAGTTTCACCTGCATGATGCCGTACTCTTCCAGCGCGTGCATGGTGCGGGTTTCCGTTTCGCGCGGTTCGATAAAGCGCAGCGGCTCGGGGATCGGTACCTGGAAGATGATTATCTGATCTTCTGTTAGCGGCGTTTCCGGGATGCGGTGGCGGGTCTGGATCAGCGTGGCGTCTTCCGTACGTTCGGTGGTGTTAACGCCGGTTACGCGCTTGAAGAAATTACGAATCGATACGGCGTTAGTGGTGTCGTCCGCGCCCTGGTCAATCACCTTCAGCACGTCCGGCTCGCCAATCACGCTGGCGGTAAGTTGAATGCCGCCGGTTCCCCATCCGTAGGGCATCGGCATTTCTCGTCCGCCAAACGGTACCTGGTAACCGGGGATCGCTACCGCTTTCAGAATTGCGCGGCGGATCATGCGTTTGGTCTGCTCATCAAGGTACGCAAAGTTGTAGCCGGAGAGGTTAGTGGTCACGAGTGGCCTCCTGTTGCAGGCGTTTGAGCAGTTCCAGTTCGGCCTGGAAATCGACGTAATGGGGAAGTTTGAGGTGCGAAACAAAACCCGCCGCCTCGACGTTATCCGCATGCGCCAGCACGAACTCTTCGTCCTGCGCCGGTCCTGTGACCGTTTCATCGTATTCGGCTGCCTGTAGGGCGCGGTCCACCAGCGCCATCGCCATCGCTTTACGTTCGCTCATACCGAACACCAGCCCGTAGCCGCGGGTAAAATGAGGGGATTCGTTTTCCGGCGCGACAAAACCGTTGACCATTTCACATTCAGTCATCAGCAGTTCGCCGACGTTCACCGCAAATCCCAGCTCTTCCGGGACGGTTTCCAGTGGCACATAGCCGCTGCGGATTTCGGCGGCAAACGGGTGGTTGCGCCCGTAGCCGCGCTGGGTGGAGTAGGCCAGCGCCAGCAAATATCCCTCGTCACCACGCATCAGCTGTTGCAGACGTGAAGCGCGTGAGCAGGGGTAAACCGGCGGCGTGCGGGTGATGTCATCGGGCTGAGCGCCGTTATCCTCTTCACGCTTTGCCAGGCCCTGATTCGCCAGCAGGGAGAAGACGTGCGGGGAGGCATCTTGTTCGCTCTCAGCGGTGCGCAGGGGCGGCGCTTCACCGTTCGCCAGCAGGGTAAAATCCAGCAGACGATGGGTGTAGTCGTAGGTTGGACCCAACAACTGCCCGCCGGGAATATCCTTGTAGACCGCGGAGATTCTGCGCTCAAGGCGCATTTCTGCGCTGTTAACCGGTTCGCTGACAGCGACCTTTGCCAGCGTAGTGCGGTAAGCGCGGAGCAAAAAGATGGCCTCGACGTTATCGCCGCTGGCCTGTTTGAGCGCCAGCGCAGCCAGTTCGCGATCGGCGATGCCGCCTTCGGTCATCACCCGGTCGACGGCCAGGTTCATCTGCTGTTCGATTTGCGCCACGCTCAGTTCAGCAATGGTCTCATCGCCCCGGCGTCGGTTTTCCTGCAGGGCGTGGGCGTTGGCTATCGCCTTTTCGCCCCCTTTGACGGCGACGTACATCAGCACACCTCCACATGGGTGGTTCGCGGAATAGCCAGCAGCCGTTCGCCGCAGGTGAGGATCAGATCGACTCCCAGCGGGAACGGGTGCGGGCGTTCGGTGAGCTCGTGGATCAGGCATTCCGGCAGCTGTGGCGCGATCATGCGTTCTTCGGCGATGCCCGCGCCGGTCAGACGCAGCATGCGTCCACCGCTTAAGCCAGAAACTTGCACAATCAGCGTGGCGCTGGTTTCAGGTGCGACAGCGGAACCGGCTGAGAGGGCATTTAGCTGTTCGCTGCTAATGCGTTCGTCGGTGACGGCAAAGGCCGCCAGTTGCGGCTGATCCACCAGCGGCGCGTTGGTGTGAAAACGCAGGTTCTGCCGGGCGATATCGTTATCCATCGACGGCGCCAGCCAGACCGGCGTGTCGCCATCGACCAGGGTCAGCAGCACGCTGGTGGTCGCCAGACCCAGCGGCTGCCAGCCGTGTTTCAGTTGATGCAGGGCGACGATTACGCCCGGTTCGCTCATGGCTTTCAGCAGGCGACGAAAGCTCTGCTGAGCATCCTGAACCGGTAAATTAAATGCGGTCTGTAAGGTCATGCGTTATCTCCGCGTACCAGCGTGAAGAAGTCGACCCGGCTGGCGTTGACTTCGGCACGGCGGGCGCTAATCAGCGCCTCGCGTTCCGCTTCCAGCGGGACAATTAAGGTTTCCATGAGGTTCTGGAAATGCGTTTGTTCCTGCAGCAATGCGTCAATGACCGCACACTGCTCGGCGTGTTGTTTATTGCGACCCAGCAGGTAGCTGTAGCCCAGCGTCCCGCTTTTCAGGCGAATAACCGCGCGGGTGAGCGTGGTGTCGCCAGCAAAGAAGCGATTACCGGTGCCGCCCATACGGGCCTGGATCTGCATCAGTCCGCTTTCCGGGGCGCGGATAAGCTCATAGTCCGGCGTTAGTTTGAGCGCCTTGATACGCGCATTCAGGGCATCGGCATTGCTGTAAGCCAGCGCGCGCATCCAACGCTGGCGAGTGGCGGTATCGAAATGCATTCAGTGCTCCATGGTGAATTCGATCATGTCGGCGCGGGTCAGGCTGACGGAATATTCCGCCGCCTGTTCTTCGCCTTCACGGTGGTTCAGAGTGCGCACGCACAGCAGCGGCGCCATATTGGGGATTTCCAGCACCTTGCTCTCTTTGGCCTGCGCACGGCGGGCGCTGATGCGCGTTTGCGTGCGCAGCAGCGTCAGACCGGATTGTTCGCGCAGGTAATCGTGCAGTGAGCCGCTGTTAAAGCCTTGCAGCAGCGGCCACAGCGTGAGGTCGGAAAAATAGTGGTCGATCTGACACAGTGCGATGCCGTTTACCCGGCGCAGGGTGCGCAGGTGAATCACGTTATCGCCCTCGTTAATGCTGAGCGCATCGGCAATGTGGCCGGAGGCCGGACGCAGCACCGCCAGCAGTTTTTCACTGGTGGGGTGGCTGCCCTGGTCCAGCAGGTTCTGACTAAAGCGCGCCTGGGCATTCAGCGGGTAGTCGAACGGGCGCATCAGCACCAGAACCCCCACGCCCTGACGACGCTGAACCCAACCGCGTTCAACCAACTGGTCAATGGCGCGGCGCAGGGTGTGGCGGTTTACCTCGAAGCGCGCGGCAAGCTGATGCTCGGCGGGCAGATAGTCACCGCAGCGATAATGTTGACGAAGCTCCTGCTCAAGTCTCGCGGCAATTTCCTGATAACGCGTTGGATAACTGGTCGGATGTGTAGACAAGTGCATAGCAATCAATGCCTCGCTAATCAGATAAAGTGCTTACGCAAACGCTGGGAAAGGAAATCCAGCAGGCTGACGGTGACGATGATTAACACCATCAGGGCGCAGGTTTGCTGGAACTGAAAGCCGCGAATCGCCTCCCATAAGGTCACGCCAATACCACCGGCTCCCACCATCCCGACTACCGTGGCCGAACGAACGTTGGACTCAAAGCGATACAGCGAATAGGAGATAAGCAGCGGCATGACCTGTGGCAGAACGCCGTACAGAATCTCTTCAATTTTGTTGGCTCCGGTGGCGCGAATGCCTTCTACCGGACCGGGCTCAATGGCTTCTACCGCTTCGGAAAGCAGCTTGGAGAGCACCCCGGTGGTATGGATAAACAGCGCCATTACCCCGGCGAACGGACCCAAACCAACGGCGACCACGAACAGCATGGCGAAGACCATTTCGTTGATGGCGCGACAGGCATCCATCAGGCGGCGCATCGGCTGGTAAATCCACCACGGCACGAGGTTATCGGCGCACATCAGACCGAAGGGAATCGACAACACCACGGCGAGGGCAGTACCCCAGACGGCGATTTGCAGCGTGACGGCCATTTCACCGAGATAGTCCTGCCACTGACTGAAGTCAGGTGGAAAGAAGTCGGCAGCGAAGGTTGCCATATTGCCGGAATCCTGGATCAGCGTGAGCGGGGCCATTTCGGCGCCTTTCCACGAGACCACCAGCACGGCGAGAAGAATGGCCCAGCTCAGCAGCGAGAACCAGCTACGCTTGGGCGGGGCAACGGTGATGGTTTGCATGTTTGGCTCCGTGCATCGGTTATTGCCGGATGGCGGCGCAGGCGCCTTATCCGGCCTACAAAACATCGTAGGCCCGGTAAGCGAAGCGCCACCGGGCATCAGGGTTATTGCACCGCTTTGGTGACGCTGGTCATGGCGCCCAGGGCGGCGGTCAGGCGGTCGAGATCATCAAGCTGTGCTTTCAGCGCCGAGGTTTTGCTGGTTTTCTCTTCCTCGTTCAGCCCTTTGTTGTCCTTCACGCCCTGCATCTCTTTAAACAGCGCCAGTTGGCGAATCGGCACCAGTTGCAGATCGCTGGAGGCACGGAACGGCGCCCAACCCAGGCGTTCCAGGACGGTTTTCTGCTCCGGCGTTTTGCCGTAGTTCATGAAGAAGTCGTACACCTTGTCCTTGGTGGCTTCAGAGAGGTTCTTACGCCAGACGATCGGATCGCCTGGGATCAGCGGTGACTTCCAGATAACCTTCAACTCTTTCAGCTTGTCCGGTGCGGACGTTTTCAGCTTGTCGAGGTTTTCGGTGTTGTTGGTAGCCACATCCACCTGTTTGTTGGCGACGGCCAGGGCGTTAGTTTCGTGCCCGGCGTTAACGGTGCGTTTGAAGTCGCTGGCGGAGATGTTGTTTTTGGCGAAGACGTAATAACCGGGGACGAGGAAACCTGACGTAGAGTTGGGATCGCCGTTGCCGAAGGTCAGATCCTTACGTTTGGCGATCAGATCGTTCAGGTTGTTGATCGGGCTGTCTTTGTTAACGATCAACACGCTCCAGTAACCCGGAGATCCGTCGGCGGCTACGGTCTGGGCAAACACTTGTCCGTTAGCGCGATCCACCGCTTCCATTGCTGAGAGGTTGCCGTACCAGGCGATATCCACTTTGTTAAAGCGCATGCCCTGGATGATCCCGGCGTAGTCCGGAGCGAAGAAGGCGTTTACTTTCACGCCCAGCGATTTTTCCATGTCCTTCAGGAACGGTTCCCACTGTGGCTTCAGGTTTTGCTGTGATTCGGTCGAAATAATGCCAAAGTTCAGCGCTTTTTCTTGCTCCTCGGCATGGGCCGGGCTTAACAAGGTACTGACGCTAAACATGCTGGTGAAAGCCAGCGCGGCAACTGTCTTATAGCTCATGTCGTTTCCTTAATTAGTCATTGTTCCAGGCTATTTCACTTGCCAGCCTGAATCCGGGCAGTGCTCAAAATCCTCACGTACTGCGTGTACGCTCCGGTTTTTCCGCGCTGGCCGTCTCCAGCCTGGCTGCGCCAATAACGCCTGGTTTTTTAGAACTATGCAGCCTGCGCGTTCTGTTCGACGCGGTTCATGCTGCGGTAGAGATGGTCAAAACGGTCGTTGTCAAAATGCTGGCTGCTGCCATCAAAGAAGACGTTGCCCTGGCGCAGCGCGACAATGCGTTCGCAGTAGCGCAGGGCGTAATCCACCTGATGCAGCGTGACGACCACGGTGATGCCGTCGGTCTGGTTGATGTCGCGCAGGGTGTCCATCACGATGCGCGCGGATTCCGGATCCAGCGAGGCAATCGGCTCGTCGGCAAGGATGACTTTGGCCTGCTGCATCAGCGCGCGGGCAATCGCGACGCGCTGCTGTTGTCCGCCCGAAAGCGTGGAAACACGTTGATATGCAAAGTGCGCCATGCCGACGCGGGTCAGCGCCTGTAACGCGCGTTGTTTCTGCTCAGCGGTAAACCAGCTAAAACAGGTGCGCCAGAACGGCGTGCTGCCGAGCGCGCCAATCAGGACGTTCTCCAGCACCGTCAGGCGGTTCACCAGATTGAACTGCTGGAAGATGTAGCCGGTGTGGGCGCGGCTTTTGCGGATATCGCGCGCCAGGCGGCCTTCATGTTGAACGGTGCGACCCAGCAGTTCGATGTGGCTACCAGGTGATTTATCACCGACGATCAAACCGCTTAAATGACGTAAAAGGGTGGATTTGCCGGAGCCGGACGGCCCAAGCAGAGCCACCATCTCACCGGCACAGATATTCAGATCAACCGCATTAAGCGCCTGATGTTGATTGAAGGATTTGGAGAGTTTCTCGACGCGAATAACCGTTTGCATGATGCGGCCTCCCTAAAAAAGTGGCCCCATCGTGGCGGATCAATGTGACGTTTTCGTTAAAGGAAGGTTACTTGGCGATGAAGAGTTGAGCGATATTTGATGACAGTACGGGAGGGCTGGCCTCCCGTTGGATTACTCTGTAGGGGGGTGCTGTTGTTTGACGACGTTGATCATCCACGGCACGCCATACTGGTCGCTGACTTTACCGAAACCGTGGGCCCAGAAGGTTTCCTGCCAGTCCATTTCGATTTTTCCGTTTGCTGCCAGGTTATCAAACCAGCGTTTGCCTTCATCGACGTTTTGTGTGTCGAGCACCAGCGTAAAGCCAGAGTAGTGCGCGTTTCCGTCGGGGGCGCTATCGCTCATCATGATATCGCTGCCCGCAACGCGCAGGTTGGCGTGGGCAATAGCGGTATCGGGGAATTTCATGCCAGAAGGGCAACCTTCTTCACTGTCCTGCGCCGATTTGGGCATTTCACCGAAGTTGATTTTGTAGAGCAGCTCAGCGCCTAACGTTTTTTGGTAGAAGGCGATAGCGTCAGCGCAGTTGCCTGCAAAGGAGATATAGGGACTTAACGGCATAATCTTTACCTCAGAGTAAGAGAAGCCAGTTAAGTGTAGTTATCGTCTGTATAAATAAACCAGGCGGGAAGTATGGGCTTCCCGCCTGGCAGATGAGCTGGTGTAGACCTGATGAGCGTAGCGCCGTCAGGCAATTTGCATCAGTTCTTTTTCACAAACTCAGATTTCAGCTTCATTGGGCCAAAGCCATCGATTTTGCAATCGATGTTGTGGTCGCCTTCAACCAGGCGGATATTCTTCACTTTGGTACCGATCTTCAGCATGGAAGAGCTACCTTTTACCTTCAGATCTTTTACTACGGTAACGCTGTCGCCATCGGCGAGCAGGTTGCCATTAGCATCTTTAACGATCAGTTCGTCGCTGTCCTGAGCGGGTTCAGCGTCGTTCCATTCGTGAGCGCATTCCGGGCAGATGAACATGCCGTTATCTTCGTAAGTGTATTCGGAGTTGCATTGTGGGCAGTGTGGTAATGACATGTGGATTTCCTCAAAAGTCAGCAGGGGCAAAAGCGCCCAAAATTGGCAGATTGCCGAAAAAGGCCGCAATTATACATAAAATCCCTGCTTTTGTCGGGGCTACAGGCCAATTATGCCCAACTATCTGTTGTGGCGTCAGGTTGCTTTCACGTCTATGAAAACCAGAAGGAATATTTTTTAAGGGAAATTGCTACGTTTAGCTATTTAAGATAAGGTGAGGCGAAACACCCGATATTCATAGGTAGCATGGCTTACAGACTAGCTAAGTCATTGTGAGTGAATACTTTGTGACCCCCTTAAATTTGGTAGGGGAATTAAGCTGGCATTTTTTAAAACTGAACTACTCTGTTTATCTTTCTTACTTAATATAGTAAGTGAGAGGCATCAGGCCAGCAGTCATACGATAAATTTTATTTTAATAATATCAGCTGGTTGTTTTAATTTTAATTATTTCCACACGTAATTATAAAAGCCGAAAATCTATAAATAAAACGATTTGGCTAAATAAAAGTAATGCTATTTGCGTTAAGGAAAGATTTTCCATGTACACACAGACAATTTATGAATTAAGTCAGGAAGCTGAACGCTTACTGATGCTCTCTCTTGAACATCTCAGGCAATTGCAGAAATTGCCAATGACCTCGGCGAATGATGTCATGCTGAAAAAAGGAGAGCATAGTGGACAGGTTGTTCAGCCCCTGCATTTCAGCGCGCGTGGCATGGATGTCCAGCAGGCAACGCTCAACAATGAACTGCGAAAGATTACCCGTCTGGAAATGGTTCTGGCGATCGTCGGTACGATGAAGGCGGGAAAGTCGACGACGATTAACGCGATTGTCGGAACTGAGGTTTTACCTAATCGTAATCGCCCGATGACGGCGTTACCGACCCTTATCCGCCATACACCGGGACAGAAAGAGCCGGTGCTGCATTTTTCGCATGTCGCGCCAATTGACGCCTTAATGAAAGTATTACAGCAGCGCGTGCGGGAATGCGATCGTCAGCGTCTGGCTCAGACGCTGGAAATAGATAAGGATATGAATGCCCTGCTCCAGCATATTGAAAACGGCGTGGCATTTGAACGCTATTACCTTGGCGCACAGCCTATTTTCCATTTTCTCAAGAGCCTGAACGATCTGGTGCGTTTGTCTAAAGCGCTGGAGGTGGAGTTTCCGTTTGCCGCCTATGCTGCAATTGAGCATATTCCGGTTATTGAGGTTGAGTTCGTGCATCTGGCCGGGCTGGCAAGTTATCCGGGACAATTGACGCTGCTGGATACGCCCGGGCCGAATGAAGCCGGGCAGCCACACTTACAACAAATGCTCAATGAACAGCTGGCGCGGGCTTCAGCGGTACTGGCGGTGATGGATTATACCCAACTGAAGTCGATTTCGGATGAGGAAGTCCGTCAGGCCATTATGGCGGTTGGAAAGTCAGTACCGCTGTATGCGCTGGTTAACAAATTCGATCAGAAAGACCGCAACAGTGATGATGAAGAGCAGGTGCGGGCGTTAATTTCCGGCACGTTGATGAAAGGTGGTATTACGCCTGAACGTATTTATCCGGTCTCCTCAATGTGGGGATATCTGGCCAACAGGGCACGTCATGAACTCATGAATAATGGGCGCTTGCCGGATCATCAGGAGCAGCGCTGGGTCCAGGACTTTGCCGAAGCGGCACTCGGCAGGCGCTGGCGTACCACCGATCTTGAGGATAAAGAACATATTCGCCATGCCGCCGATCTGCTGTGGGAGGATTCGTTGTTTGAGCAGCCGATCCAGAAAGTCATTCACGCCGCTCACGCCAATGCTTCGCTGTATGCGCTTCGCTCGGCATCACACAAGTTATTGAACTATTCGCAAAGCGCACACGAATATCTGGAGTTTCGCGCCCACGGCTTAACCGTAGCCTATGAGCAGTTGCAGATGAATATCGCGCATATTGAAGATGATATGCAACAGTTGCAGAGAAGCCAGGCGCGGGTGGGCGACGAGGTCAGTCACGAGGTTGAGCTGGCGCTTGAGGCTGCTGCGGCCTATCTCAGTGAGCAACAGACCGAGATTCTGTGCGGCATCAATACGTTCTTTGTTAAAGAAAACGTGCTGATGATGTCACAACATGGCATGGGAGCTGCCATTGCAACGGCGGAAATGGCCGGTGATATGCTGGTGTTGCATGACGAGGGGCAAGCGAAAATTGTGTTAGATAAAATTCGCTCCTCCTGTGAGGTTGTCCTGCTGGCGGCGCAGGAGAGTATCAGCCGGGACCTGGCGCTGCGTTTTGAGGCGCTTGAATCGACGTTATCCCGGGCGCTGAATGACGCTATGCGGCCTATTGAGCAGCGGGTGAAAGAGGAACTAAACCACGCCGGTTTTCGTGCGCGGATCCGTTTTCCAGCCTTTCATGCGGCGATGTTTAATTTCAATACCCGCCAGTTGTTTAACGAGGCTATTGAACAGGATATCCCTGCTGATAATACCCCGTCCACCGGTGGTGTTGTGCGTGACACGTTCTCACGTTGGTTGAATCAGCCCAATTGGGGATGGAATGATTATGTCGAAACAAAAACGCGTTACCTCATTGATATGGGCGCGTTGCACAAGAATCTTGTCCATTATGTCACTCAGTTTTGCCAACAAATTCGTAAAGCTTTAGTTGCTCAGGTCGATATTTCCGTTACGGCAGGCATGGCCACGTTTTTTGCTGATTTTTCACTGTGTCTGACGCAATTGCAGGCGAGCCTGCGCGAGAGTCTGACCCTGCGCCAGCAAAATGAATCGGCGGTGAATGCAATGAATGAACAATTGCAGCATCGTATTACGACGGCGGCATGGATTTATGAAGATTCCCGCTTGCTGCGTGACGATATCCACACCCTTTTTGCAACCGAGCATACATGACTAACGTGTTACTGGAAGGCCCTGGGCGGACGCTGGAGTGCGTCTACCCGAAGTTTATGGTCGATCTGGTTCAGGGAGATGAAACCAAACGTTCCGGCGGTTTTCTGCAGCAGCAGCAGCGGTTGCGTGCGCGCCTGACGCAGGAAGTGTTATCCCAGACGCAACTGCGGGCGTGGGTGATGGCGGGGGTTTCCAGCGAACACCTGGTGATGCGCCTTAAGCTGGTGGAAAAACTGGCGGGTACTATCGATCCTGGTCACCTGGCGCTGGTACGTATTGCCGAGCGACTGGTGTTCTTACAACAAACTGAACAGCCACGCGGACAATCAACTCCCGGCGTGATGCAGCAATTAATTTCACTGGCTGACGGGTTTGCCCAACGTAGCGCATATAAAGAGAAAGCGTTGACGCAACGTGGGCTGACCGTGCAGGCAGGCGAACACAGTGAACAGATTTTTACTCGCTGGCGGGCTGGCGCGTATGACGGCTGGTCATTACCCGGACGCTGCTTTGTTGCGCTGGAGGAACTGCGCTGGGGCGCCTTTGGTGATGCCTGTCGGCTGGCGAATGCCGATGTAGTGTCGATGCTAAAAGACAATTTACGCACGATGGCTGCCCAGACGCTGGCGCATAGCGTGAATGCGGCACCTACTACGCGCCATTATTATCATCAATGGCTGAACTCACCTGCAGTTGGGGGGGCGAGCGAACATAACGATCTGCTGAGTTGGCTGGGTGACTGGTGCGATGCACAGCGCCATCCGGTGAGCTGGTCGGTGACGCAGCGTTGGCAGAATGTGGCGTTAGGGATGCCGAGACTGTGTTCGGCAAAGCGACTGGTTGATGCGATGGTTGAGGAGATTTTCGCACCCCCCCAGCTTATCAGTTGAGCTGGGGGGCGTGAGGCAAAGGCAGGCTTAGTGGTGCAGTGAGTCTGCCGGGGTCGCCACCGTCTCGTTGGCGACCTGATTTTTATTAAAACGTTTGGCATACAACGCGGTGATAATCGGCACCAGAATGGCGGTGACAATCACGCTGGCAGCGACCAGAGCAGTTGCCGAAGCGGCAACCGGTTCAAATGCCGGGTTAATCTGGGCGATGATGACTGGGTTAGCCACCGCGGCACCAGCTGCAGAAGAGGCTGCTACGCCCGCCGTACCGTTCCCGCCACCAATGACGCGGTCAGCAATAATCAGCGGGATACCGGTGATAACGATGACGGCCACACCCAGCAGGATACCCAGCAGACCGGTATCAACGATGACGCTCAGGTTAATGGTGTTACCCAGTGCGAAGCCGAAGAACGGAATCAGTACCGGTGTCGCTTTGCTAAAGAAGGCACGCAGGTCGTGATCCAGGTTGCCCAGTGTAAAGCCGATCAGGAACGGCAGGACCGCGCCGATGAAATGGTGCGGCTCGAAAGAGGCCAGACCGGCAGAGCCCAGAATGACCATGGTCATTAACGGACCGGATTCCAGAGACATTAACACAAATGCGCCAGACTCTTCTTTCGTACCGTACTGGTTCATCAGGCTGGCGTACAAACCCCCGTTGGTCATGTCCATTGCTGAGACAATTGCCAGTACGGAAAGACCTGCAAAGAACCCGGTTTGAATGCCTGTATCAGGAATAAATGAAGCGGCAATCATTGCCACTGCCCAGGCTACGGCTATTTTGGTTAATACCAATGTACCTGACTTGCGTAATACCGTACCGGTTGCTCGTAAATCAATTGATGCACCGATACAAAAAAACCATACTGCCAGAATCGGAACTGTCCCGCTGATCATACCTTTGGTAAATGAACCGAAATACGCGCCCGTATCGGGAGCTAACGTATTTAACACTGCGCCTAATAACAGAGGAATCAACATCATTCCGCCGGGGATGCGTTCAATCGTGGCTTTAATTTTCATAAACGTCCTCATGTCTTGTCGCAGGTTATAAACGCGCAAGAAAGTAAAAATCATTTAAATTCAAAATGTTACTTGTGGTTTTTAACAGAGAAAACGGCTATCTCTTTGTTTTATAAAATCTAACGCGGCATACGTTGAGCATGTTTCTGCTCCCAGGGATATTGCGTCTGGAATTAGTTTGCATTCACAGGAACATTGATTCAATCAAAATAAAACGATGTTTTAGTTATCTTCATCACATATTCCGAGCAAAGATCACTACAGGTTCCGATTATTAAAAAACCTGTGATCTTTTTGTGAAGGGATTAGGTGGTTTTTTTGCTAGCAGAATAATAGTGACTGCTGTGATTGTTGATGGAGCCAGGTGATTTATTCTTGTATTTAATTTTCAGTAAATCGCAAGCGTGCCATGTAAAAAAGCTGACTCAGAATGACCTTATTTACGCAGGTTGACGAAATGAAAAACTATGTGTGAAGTTGATCACACATTTAAACACTGTTAGGGTAAAGAGGTCATTAACCGCCCAATCAGGCGTCAACAGGTTCGGTTGTACTGTGCGTTTCTCGTCAGTGTAAGTAAACCTGCTACGCTTGTTACAGGGATTGCGCCTGTGCAATCCCCGCTCGGCGATGACCTTAGCGCATACGGCGTTGGGAGACTCGAACTGTAGCGCGACAGGGCTAAGTCTATGAGGACTGGTATGCTAAAAAGGAAAAAAATAAAGCCAATTACGCTTCGCGACGTCACCATTATTGATGACGGAAAACTGCGAAAAGCCATTACCGCCGCGTCACTCGGTAATGCAATGGAGTGGTTTGATTTTGGTGTTTATGGGTTTGTTGCTTACGCATTAGGTAAAGTGTTCTTCCCGGGGGCTGACCCCAGCGTGCAGATGGTTGCTGCACTCGCTACCTTCTCCGTTCCCTTTCTGATTCGACCGCTTGGCGGATTGTTCTTCGGTATGCTTGGCGATAAATACGGTCGCCAAAAGATCCTGGCTATCACGATTGTGATTATGTCGATCAGTACCTTCTGTATTGGGTTGATCCCTTCGTATGCGTCTATTGGTATCTGGGCACCGATCCTGCTGTTGCTGTGTAAGATGGCACAGGGCTTTTCGGTCGGCGGCGAGTATACCGGCGCGTCGATTTTTGTCGCAGAGTATTCCCCGGACCGTAAGCGTGGATTTATGGGCAGTTGGCTGGACTTCGGCTCGATTGCCGGGTTTGTGCTGGGTGCGGGCGTGGTAGTCCTGATCTCAACTGTCGTCGGCGAAGACAACTTCCTTGAGTGGGGCTGGCGTATTCCGTTCTTCCTGGCGCTACCGTTAGGGCTGATTGGCCTGTATCTGCGTCATGCTCTGGAAGAAACACCTGCATTTCAGCAGCATGTCGACAAGCTGGAGCAGGGCGATCGTCAGGGTCTGCAGGAAGGACCGAAGATTTCGTTTAAAGAAATTGCGACTAAACACTGGCGTAGCCTGCTGGCGTGCATCGGTCTGGTGATTGCGACCAACGTCACTTACTACATGCTGCTCACCTATATGCCGAGCTACCTGTCGCATAACCTGCACTACTCTGAAGATCACGGTGTGCTGATTATTATCGCCATTATGATTGGTATGCTGTTTGTGCAGCCGATTATGGGGCTGCTGAGTGACCGCTTCGGACGCCGTCCGTTTGTGATTATGGGCAGTATTGCGCTGTTTGTGCTGGCCATTCCGGCATTTATCCTGATTAACAGTAACGTTATCGGCCTGATTTTCGCCGGGTTGCTGATGCTGGCGGTGATCCTTAACTGCTTCACCGGGGTGATGGCATCAACGTTACCGGCGATGTTCCCGACACATATTCGCTACAGTGCGCTGGCCGCCGCGTTTAATATCTCGGTCCTGGTAGCTGGTCTGACCCCGACGCTGGCCGCCTGGCTGGTGGAAAGCTCGCAGAACCTGATGATGCCAGCTTATTATCTGATGGTGATTGCGGTGATAGGTTTAATTACCGGCGTGACCATGAAAGAAACCGCCAATCAGCCGCTGAAAGGGGCGACACCTGCCGCTTCGGATATTCAGGAAGCGAAAGAGATCCTCGGCGAGCACTACGACAATATTGAGCAGAAAATCGAAGACATCGATCAGGAAATTGCAGAGCTGCAGCTTAAGCGTTCGCGCCTGGTGCAGCAGCATCCGCGTATTGATGAGTAATTGTGTCATTGCCTGATGGCGCGAGCTTTTAGGCCTACGGGTCGCATTGTACTTTGTAGGCCGGATAAGGCGTCAGCCGCCATCCGGCGCGTGGCCTTAAGGTTGGCTTAATATCCTTCAGGCAAACTCTCCTCCATAGTATCGGAGGAGAGTGTCATGAAAACCCGTATTTATGAAAGTTTGACCACCGTTTGCAGCGTACTGATTGTGAGCAGTTTTTTGTACGTGTGGGTGAGCTCTTACTGATCTTTCTCCAGCACCACCCAGGCGCGAGTGCCACTGGCTCCTGGGCGGTTTTGCAAAAAGAACTGCCCGTGGTGTAACTGGGTAATTCGACTGACAATGCTCAGCCCCAGCCCAATCCCGCCAAAACGGCTATCCATACGCACAAACGCTTTGCTCAGTTCCCCACATTTACTTTCATCAATGCCTGGCCCTTCATCTTCGACGGCCATGACGGCATCATGCTCTGTATTCAGGCTAATCGTAATATGGGTGCCTTCCGGGCTGTAGCGATGGGCGTTCTCCACCAGATTTCTCAGCAGCATCCGCAATAGCGTGGCGTCGCCGCGTACGATGACATCCTCTGCGCTCGCCGGTAGGAGCAACGTTTGCTGGCGCTGGTCCAGCATCGTGCTGAGTTCATCGTAAGAGGGCAGAATCACGTCCTCCAGTAGTTTGACGTGCTGGTAGCTTCCGGCCGAAAACGACTGACCCACACGGGCGAGTTGCAACAGCTGCGACACGCTGTCCATCATTTGGTCGAGACGGGTGATGAGCGGCGTAACGTCAACATTGTGGGTTTTTGACAGCAATTCCAGATGCAGACGAACGCCGGATAGTGGCGTTCGTAGCTCATGGGCAACGTCGGCAGTAAACAGACGCTCGTTGTCGATAGTGGTTGTTAGCCGCGTAACCAACTGATTGAGCGCCGTCACCACCGCCTGTATCTCAATGGTGGAGCTACGGATATTAATGGGAGCCAGATTATCCGCTGTGCGAGTTTCTAACTCCTGTTGGAGATCGGCAAGAGGACGGGTAATGCGCCGTACCGCCTGATAGCAAATAATGAGCGTCAGGCTGACCATAAAAATGCCGGGGACGATCAGGCTGGCGATAGCCTCGCGGATCTCATGCATGATATGGCGATCGTTGTTACGGTTTTCGCGTAACGCCTGTTCGAACAGCTGTATTTGCTCGGTGCTTTCGTGCCACAACCAGAAGGTGCTAATCAGCTGGAAGACCAGCAGAATCAGGCCGATCGTCAGCATTAAACGCTGGCGAAGCGGGAGCGGTTGTTTTAGAAAACGCATCAAATTCACTTAGCTTTCCTCAGTAGCGGCCAGCATGTAGCCAAAACCTCGAACCGTGCGAATGCGTGATTTTCCCACTTTATCGCGCAGGTTGTGGATGTGGACTTCCAGCGTATTGGTTGATGGCTCGTTGTCCCAGCTGTAGATGTCGTTATACAGAATCTCCCGGTGTACCGGGCTTCCAGCTTTGAGCATCAGCCGCGACAATAGCGCGTACTCTTTTGGCGTTAAGACAATTTCTTGTCCATCCATCCACACCTGGCGGCGGCCGATATTCAATGTCAGGTTGCCAATGATAATCTCACTTTCACCCTGATTGTTATGCCGACGTAACAGCGCCCGAATGCGGGCATGCAGTTCTTCCAGCGCGAACGGTTTGACCAGATAGTCATCAGCGCCGACATCCAGTCCGGTGATGCGGTCTTTCACGGTATCGCGGGCGGTCAGGATGAGTACCGGCACGGTGTATTTTTTCTGCCTGATGCGGGTCAGAAAATGCAGGCCATCCTCATCCGGTAAACCTAAATCCAGAACGACAAGGCTGTAATGCCCCGTTTCCAGACAATGCTCGGCGGCACGGGCCGTGGATACGCCATCGCAGGCGTAGCCTTCCGTTTGTGCGGCAAGTATCAGCCCCTGTAGTAACAGCGTATCGTCTTCAACAATCAGAATTTTCATTCGGTTAGCCTCCCCGGCAGGGTTGCAGAATATCATCTGCCGCTTGGTATTTCTGTGTTTGCACGCCCGTTAATCCCAGCAGGGTTGAGAACAGATTATCCTGTGAGAAATCTTCTGAGCTGGCCCGTTTTTGTAAACATGTCTGAGAGACCTGATAGCGTTGCTGATAATCTTCTGAGAGCCACAACAGCATCGGTACATGTTTTTGTGTGTCAGGTGCAATCGAATACGGCAGACCGTGCAAGTAGACGCCGTTTTCTCCTAAGGATTCACCGTGATCGGAAAGATAAACCAGGCTGGTGGTGAAATTGTCCTGATGCGCTTTCAGTATATTGATCGCTTTATCAACAATATAGTCAATGTACAGGATGGTATTGTCGTAGGTATTCACCAGTTGCTGCTGCGAACAGGTTTGAATTTCGTTGGTATCGCAGGTTGGGGTAAATTTCTTAAACTGTGGCGGATAACGGTTGTAATAGGTTGGACCATGGCTGCCGATGGTGTGCAGCACGATCACGCCGTCGCCCTTCAGGTTATTAATGTACTCTTCCAGCCCGTGGAACAGGACTTCATCGTAGCATTCACCGTTAATACACTGTCCTGGTAAGTTCAGCGCAGTCATATCCTGATGCGGTACGCGGTCACAGGCACCTTTACAGCCGCCGTCGTTATCATTCCACAGAACGTTAATTCCCGCCCGTTGGATGATATCGAGTACGCCTTCCTGGTGGTGAGCCAGCTCTTCATCGTAATGCGCTCGTGGCATGTCGGAGAACATGCAGGGAACGGAAACGGCTGTCGCCGTACCGCAGGACGTTGTATGCGGGAAATAAACGACATCATCTTTTTCCAGCAACGGATTGGTCTGACGTGAATAACCTGACAGAGAGAAGTTGTCGCCGCGTGACGTTTCACCGAGCACCACAATAGTGAGGTTCTTACGTTTTCCTTTCACCATTTCTGGATTACGGTGTGCATCTTCGCCAATACGCACCAGCGGCAGGTTGGCCAGTCTCTGGTGTGAATACCAGGATGACGTTGCCACGATGCTGTTGGACGGGCTGAGGGACTTAACCAGCTCTTTGTTATTACGAAACAGCGATGCGTAATCTTTATAGAAGAAGGCGGCGACCAGCACGATAAGCAGTGCCGATATCAGGATATTCGCAGCGCGATACAACACGCTGCGCAGCACTGGCGTAATGGGTTTGATTCTTATCCAGCAGGCAACGATGGCGGCCAGAATGCCGCTCAGCCCCAGCGTCAGGAGCATTTGCGGCGTCATGAGGGCGAAGGTTTCAGCCGGTGTGGTATCCATCATGTTGGCGATCATCGAGCGGTCGATGATGATGCCGTAGGTCATGATGAAATACTGGGCGGATGCTCCGACCAAAATGAAAATGCACGCGACCAGGCGGTTAAGCCACAGGAAAGAGGCCAGCGTGAGCACGATATTCATGACGCTGAACGCGACAACCGGCATCGATAAGAACACCAGGATATTGCGCAGGGAATCCAGCGGAAGGTCTTGCAGTACCTGTTTGTAGAACGCGATGTTCAGGAAGGTCGCAAGATAAAATGAGATCAGCAATAGCCAGCTGATTTGCCCGAGAGTCGGTCTTTTAAACAGGAGCTTTAACATTAAGGGGGTTCCATCGACTAAGTGGAGCGGATCCTCTCAAAGTAAAATTAAGCCAACATTAAGTTCTTAATGTTAGCAGGTAGTGGTGGGGTGTGTGATGCGTAGGCCCGATGCGCTTATGTCATCGGGCAACGACGCTTACAGGCATTAATTATTGTTGGTCGGGGCATCCAGAGGATACGGGTTTTTATGGATCCGGTTGTAATTGAGCGCATACAGTGCGGTGATTACCATCAACATCACGAACGACCACATCACTTCTTTGGCGCCAGAACCCACCACCGCCCAGATGCAGTAGACAAATGCCACAAAGGTCACCAGTAAGTACATCGGACGCGCTTTACCAAAGTGACCGTGGCCCAGCAGCAGCAATGCCGCGCAGGTGTACAGATATGGCACCAGGGTGAAGATAACGGAGACCGAAGAGACCAGACCAAATTCTTTTGCGGCGTTTGGCGACATGCTGCTGAACTGGAAGAGGGTCATCAGGATCCCGACGATGATTAGCCCGGCAACCGGTGTTCCCGCCTTGTTGACGCGAGCGAAAATCGGTGGGAACAGGCCGTCATCGGCTGCCGCTTTTGCGGTCTGGCCGGCCAACAGTGTCCAACCACCCAGTGAGCCAAGGCACCCAGCCGCTGCACAGAAGGAGACAATGGCCCCAGCGGTATCACCCAGTGCCATGCGTGCAGCATCACCAAACGGTGAGGCTGACACCCGCAGTGCAGCGTTAGGGATCATACCCATAATCGCCGTAGTTGAGAGAACGTAGCAGACGGCGGCAATCAGTACCCCGCCAATGGTGGCGATAGGGACGTTACGTTTCGGGTTTTTAACCACACCGGCGGCAACGGAGGCGCTTTCAACCCCAATGAACGACCATAAGGTTACGTTTAAGGTGCTTTGGATGGCGCCGAAGGTATTCATGCCGCTGACGTTCCAGGCCGCCATATAGGTTTCACCGCGGAACCAGAACCAGCCGAAGACGGCAATACCGACAATGGGCACCAGCGCCAGTACTGTCGCAACGGCCTGCACGCGAGTGATCATTTTTGGACCGACAATATTCAGTAAGACGAAAACCCACAGTACAACGACACAGGTGAGCGTCAGAACCAACGGATCTTTTAAGATAGGGAAGAAGTAGCTCAGGTAACCGACGCCAATAACGACCATGGCGATGTTACCAATCCAGCAGGCCAGCCAGTACAGCACGTTGGTCTGGTAGCCTAAAAAAGGACCGAAACAGCGGCGCGCATAAGCGTAAGAACCACCGGGACTGGAGTCTAAGGACGACATTTTGGCGTACACCATCGACAGTGCCAGCGCACCGATAATAGTGACCAACCATCCGTAGATTGCAATCCCGCCAGTTGACGCCAGGTTTGCGGGTAGCAGGAATACACCGGAACCCATAATATTCCCCGACACCATAAGGGTGACGGGGATTAAGCCCACTTTGTGAGCATCAGCATCCGTCGACATATTTTTTAACTCCTGATAAGGATAAATGACGTCACATCATACCTCTTCAGAAGACTATTTTATGATGGCGGAACAGGGGTATCGCCAATGCTGATATTATTATGGCTCATCGCTAAATGATCAAAAATCAGGCAGCGGAGGGTTCCCGATGTTGACTGACATAATGCAGTGGCGTCATTCCATAGAACTCTTTGAAGACGGAGATAAAGTATGAAGTACTGTTATATCCGCACAGCTGAGATACCTGTGAAATGTTTTTCCCGTCCATCATTAATTGATTGACGGCATAACGCATACGGCACGTGGTTATTATTTGACTGTAACTTGTATTTTCATTTTTTAGCTTTTTCTTTAACAAACTGGGACTCAGGCATAAGCAACTGGCGACCATGCTTAAATTCCAGTCTTTATGAATATCGCTCTCAATGATGTGGTAAACGCTGTCGCTGATGCGATTGCGTAACATATGCATAAGTAGGGAGATAAACTTTTTGCTGTCGAGAAAACGCGATAATACGGTGAACAGTAGCGAACGGGTACGCTCATTTTCGCCTTCGTTTTGCGTTTCCATCACGCTGTGTTGAGCGGCAACCCGAAAGACATCCGGCGTCAGGCATACGGCGGTCATCACCGGATTGGCGCTACGTTGCCAGAGAGGGAACTGTGAAAGATCTTTATTTAAAAATCGTAGATAGTCTTTAATGACATCGCGACTGATATGTACGACCAGTGCGTTATTAAGTGAAGAAAAATCGATAATATTATTATCACACGCCACCAGAGCCATGTGGTTAGCTTTTAAACTGATGGCTTCTTTACCGTTAATCCTTAACCAAACATCTTTCTCCGTTAATACAACAACACAAGCTTCTTTGCTGCAAAGCCTCATACCCAAACTCCCGGAATATGAACATCAAATACCGTAACTCAGCACCTGCTGAGTAATCGCGGCTAAAAAAAAAATTGTATGATGAATCAAGACAAGCGATAAAATAGCGTGATTTTTAGTAATTACAATATCTGTAGGGATTCTTGGCATGTACATAATTTTTTACGCAAGTGGCAACGTACTATTTGCGTATAAAAAAAGCGCGGGGTGGTCCCGCGCAAAAGGTATGACAATGTTATTGTTTTGCAGCAATACTCAGGAATTACTCAACCATCACACGTCAACCTTATAAAAAATAGACTATCTAAAAAACGACATTAGGCTTTCACGCACATGACGTGATACACACCGTCAATAATTTCCGTTCCTTCGGTTTCATGTTCAAAGCCAGGGAAATGATGATCCCAGGATTGCAACGAACGTAGATAACTAATCTGCGGGCTGTTGGCATCGCCAAAGTTTTCCCCGGACAGCAGCATTGGAATTCCCGGTGGGTAAGGAATGACGGAGTTGGCTGCGATACGACCCGGCAGATTTTCAATCGCCACCATCTCAACGTTATCGCTGACTATCGCGTTATAGGCTTCACGCGGGGTCATTTCAGCAACAGGCAGGCCAGAGTAGGCCGCATTGAGTCGGCTACCTGGGTTATTTTCTTTCAGCCAGGCGAACATGGTGTCGCCCAGATCGTGAATACCCATGTTTGCGTAAGTGTCAGGATATTCCTCTACCAGTTCCGGCATCACCTGTGAGAGCGGAGTATTGGCATCATAGTGGTGTTTGAAAGAGCACAGTGTGTTTATCAGCGTGCCCCATTTACCACGGGTGATCCCCATTGAGAACAAGAACATAATCTGGAAATCGGTGGTACGGGTCGGTACGATGCCGTGGCGGCTAAGCCAGGCGGTAACCAGCGCCGCCGGAACACCGGTTTGTTCCAGCTCACCATCATCACCCATACCTGGCGCCAGAATACTGACTTTAATGGGGTCCAGCATGCTCCAGTTATCTGGCAGGTCTTTAAACCCATGCCAGGATTCACCGGGGCGCATTACCCAGCAGTTCTGGTCGGTCGTCAGGAGTTGGGTTGGCGCATCGGCAAAGTCATAGGTTTTTCCGGTCTGCGGATCGGTAACCACCTCTTTGTTCCACGGTTTGAAGAACCAGTCGCCCTCAGCCGTGAATTCTTTGTACAACCGTGCCATCGCCTGACGGAAATCGACGGCTTCATCGATCACTTCCTGGGTGAGCGACAGGCCACTGTTACCGTCCATCATGGAAACTGCCACGTCGTTTGATGCACAGATGGCATACAGCGGAGACGTGGTGGCGTGCATCATGTACGCCTGGTTAAAGCGGGAGAAATTAACCGCGCCACGGCCTTCACGGACGTGAATGTAAGATGCCTGAGAGAGCGCATTCAGCAACTTATGGGTCGAGTGGGTGGCAAAAACGGTGGGGCCGTTATGGTCGCCAGGTGCACCACGCATAGCGTAGTGATCGGCATAAATCGGGTTGAAACGCGCATAGCCGTACCAGGCTTCATCGAAATGAATGCGATCGCTGGTCTGGGCTAGCAGGTCTTGTGCCTCTTTTGCGTTGTAGCAGACGCCGTCATAGGTGCAGTTGGTTACAACGCTATATGACGGTTTCTGTCCGGTTTTGTCTTTTGTCAGTGGGCTTTCGCTGATTTTTCTCTGCAATGTTTCGGGCTGCATTTCCTGCGGGTAGATAGGCCCGATAATGCCGTAGCGGTTGCGGCTTGGTACCATGTACACCGGTTTTGCCCCGGTAAGAATGAGCCCTTGTTCAATGGATTTATGGCAGTTACGGTCCAGCACTACCACATCGTTATCAGTCATGCATGCCTGCATGATGGTGCGGTTAGAGCCAGAAGTACCGACCACCACGGACCATGAGTGGTCAGCGCCGAAGACACGTGCGGCATATTTTTCGCTTTCACCAAACGCGCCAGTATGGTCAAGCAGTGAACCCAGTGATGCGCGTTCAATACCCATGTCGCTACGGAATAGGTTTTCACCGTAGTAGTCATGATAGAAACGACCGGCCGGCGTTTTAGTAAATCCCACGCCGCCCTGGTGACCAGGGGCTGCCCAGGAATATTCGTGAATGTCACTGTATTTCATCAGCGCGCTGAACAGCGGTGGTAACAGCTGTTGGCGGTAACGGGTCATCGCAGCAACGGCGCGCCCGGCGATAAAGTCAGCGGTATCTTCAAGAATCCAGGCGAATTCATCGACAAGCTCCAGCAGATCGCGATCCAGCGATGCGGTGGCTTTTTCCCGATCGCCCAGCAGGAAAACGGGGACGTTTTGCTGGCGTTCGTGGAGCTTGCCGATCAATTGCCTGACATTCAGGTGTTCATCTTGTTGTTCCATTTGATAGCTGAACATCAGGCAATCAATGGCTTCATTTGCCGCGAGGATGGCATAACCATCGTCGAATGAGGTGGATTTAATGACGGTAACATTTTGGCGACTTAAGGCATCTGCCAGACGCTCAACAGCGCTACCAACCCAGGTGTCCTGATGCAGAAACTCACTTTCAACAATTAATACTTTCATCATCTTTTACCCGGTAGTGGAGAGGTTGCAATTTATGGATTGCAGACACACCGTATGAATGTGACGCAGGCAAGTATTATCCTGACAAATTGGGCTGTAAAGTGGCTGATAAATGAGCGTATTTTGTTTTTATTCCTTTATAAACAAATAATTAATATTCATCGAAGGCAGTTTTTCAGCATTGTTTATCGACAGGGGAATTATTTTTTTGGCTGATACTGATATTGCCGAATGGGGTGTGCTGTCAGTGGACATGTGTTTGCGCCATCCGACGCTTATCCGGCTATCGATTGTCGATGTTGCTGGCTCAGTTTGCGGTACTGCTGTGGTGACATGCCGACAAATTTGCTGAAAGTATCGTAAAAACGACTGCTGGAGCGAAATCCGGCGGTAAGGGCGACGTCCAGAATGGTTTTATCAGTGTCGCTCAGCAATGCGCGAACGTGGTTGATACGCATCGCGGTAATGTACTGCTTCATGGTGAGTTGCATCACACGCTGGAAAATCCCCATTGCATAGTTGGGGTTGAGCTTCACGTGCTCCGCAACATCGTTGATGGTGAGCGCCTGATCGTAGTTGTCGGCAATAAAACTGAGCATTTGACTCACGTAAAACTGCGCGTGATGTGAAACGCTGTTTTTGTGCGTGCCCGCGGTTTTATTGACCAGGACGGGCTGCCAGCCGGAGAGGCTAAACCGCTTGAGCATCAGGCTAATTTCATCGATGGCAAGCTGGCGAATCTGTTCGTTCGGGCTGCTTAGCTCCTGTTGCCAGCGCTGAACTTCAAAGGTGCTCAACTGCTGAGAGGCCTGTGATTTGATGACCATGCCATGAGTGACGTGGTTGATCAGCTCACGGTCCAGCGGCCAGGAGAGAAACAGGTGCATGGGTAAATTAAAGATAGCCATGTTCTGGCAGGCGCCATGTCGTATTAACTGGTGCGGCGTACAGGCCCAAAACAGGGTGATATGGCCCTGTTTTATCTGCACCACTTCGTTATTGATCAGGTATTCCACATCGCCGTCGAACGGTACGTTAATCTCCACCTGTCCATGCCAGTGGCTGGTGGTCATGGCGTGCGGTGCGCGTAGTTCGATATCGAGACGTTGATATTCCGAGTACAGCGACAGTGGGCTACGGGTTTGTTTCTCATCGCTGTTACACATGTGCGGATCGGGGGGAAGCGCTGAGATTGGCGGCGTGGTCATGGTAACTCCAGTTCCTGATTGTTCAGAATCATGCCATTTTTCAGCGGATAAGACTGCGAATCGGCGCGCAAATCAGGTCACCATTACCGGGTAGTGTGCTTTTTTGAACCCGTATACTCTGCTTTTCGGCAAAAATTATCCCAGAAACTCAGTTTTCGCCCGAACGAAAAGGCGAACTGAGTTTCTGGGAGTACTCGGTACAGAAGCCGGACGTTTTTCTTGCGTCCTCATGCCACCATGGCGTCATCACCCCACGTTCTGGAGAGTCATGATGTCTGCACCCAAAATTACTTTTATCGGCGCGGGATCGACGATTTTCGTGAAGAATATTCTCGGAGATGTCTTTCACCGCGATGCGCTGAAATCCGCACATATTGCTTTAATGGATATCGATGCAGCCCGCCTGGAAGAGTCGCATATTGTGGTGCGTAAGCTGATGGACTCGGCTGGCGCTTGCGGCCAGATCACTTGCTATACCGATCAAAAAACGGCATTGCAGGATGCTGATTTTGTAATAGTCGCTTTCCAGATTGGCGGTTACGAGCCGTGTACCGTGACCGATTTTTCCGTGTGCAAACGCCACGGTCTGGAACAAACGATAGCCGACACATTGGGGCCTGGTGGCATTATGCGCGCGCTGCGTACGATTCCGCATTTATGGCAGATTTGCGAGGATATGACCGACGTCTGCCCGCATGCCACCCTGCTTAATTATGTTAATCCCATGGCGATGAACTCCTGGGCAATATATGCACGCTATCCGCATATTAAACAGGTTGGGTTATGTCATTCGGTGCAGGGAACGGCGGAAGAGTTGGCGCGGGATCTGGATATTGATCCTGCTTCTTTGCGTTATCGCAGCGCCGGGATCAACCATATGGCGTTTTATCTGCAACTGGAGCGTAAAACGGCTGATGGGACCTATGTCGATCTCTATCCGGAACTGCTGGCAGCTTATGCAACAGGCCAGGTCCCGAAACCGAATATCCACGGCAATACTCGCTGCCAGAACATTGTGCGTTATGAAATGTTCAAAAAATTGGGGTATTTCGTCACCGAGTCGTCGGAACACTTTGCTGAATACACGCCGTGGTTTATCAAACCGGGTCGTGAAGATCTGATTGAGCGCTATAAGATTCCGCTGGATGAATATCCGAAGCGCTGTGTAGAGCAACTGGCGAACTGGCATAAAGAGCTGGAAGAGTACAAAACGACGGCGCGCATTGATATCAAACCGTCAAGGGAATATGCCAGCACAATCATGAACGCTATCTGGACCGGAGAACCCAGCGTGGTGTATGGCAATGTTCGTAACGACAACCTGATCGATAACCTGCCGCAGGGTTGTTGTGTCGAGGTGGCTTGTTTGGTTGATGCCAATGGTATTCAGCCGACAAAAGTGGGGGCTCTCCCGTCTCATTTGGCGGCGATGATGCAAACGAATATCAATGTTCAAACCCTGCTGACGGAAGCTATTCTGACGGAGAATCGCGATCGTATTTATCACGCGGCGATGATGGATCCGCATACCGCTGCGGTATTAGGGATTGAAGAGATTTATGCGTTGGTGGATGATCTGATTGACGCGCACGGTGAGTGGTTGCCGGCCTGGTTGCATCAATAAGGTCCATCTTGCGTCTGCCGGATGAACGTTATCGACATCCGGCAGTATGTATATTTAGTTGGCGATTACCAGTCCGTAGCGACGCAGCTGTGCACAGTGAACTCGCGCCAGTACAAGCACTGTCGTTAGCGCGCCGAGCAGGGCGCAGAACATATCCGACTGGGTATCCCATGGATCGCCCTGCGTACCCAGGAAGTCATCCGCGCCTTGCCCCATCGCCAGTGCCGCCCACCATTCAATGAGCTCATAGGTGGCGCTGATTGCCAGTGCTACGCAGCAGACTAAAAACGCTAACATCTTGCGGCCGCGGACAATATTGCCGCGGACTAAAATCTCTCTTGCCGTCAGCGCTGGCACCAGTCCCTGGAAAAAATGACCCAGTTTGTCATAGGGGTTGCGACTGAGATCCAACCACGCCTGCACTTCAAAACCAATGGGGACTTTGGCATAGGTATACATGCCGCCAACCATCAAAATGATGGCATGAAAGAAGATAAGCGTGTAGAGCATGGGAGTCAGCGGGTAGCGCTTCATGGTGGCGAGCAGCAATGGCACAACAATAATGACCGGCGTCACTTCCATCAGCCAGGTCAATTTTTCGGTGGCACAGAAGCCAGTGTAGATAAGGATCAGCGCCAGCACTATAGCGCCAGTGTTCAGTATTACAGGATTCAGTGTGCGGAGCATGGCGAATTCACAAGTAATGGAAAATATTACTATTCACTGTGAACGGCAAAAATTGGTAATGACTCCAACTTATTGATAGTGTTTTATGTTCAGATAATGCCCGATGACTTTGTCATGCAGCTCCACCGATTT